>JAXIPJ010000225.1:0-9882 GCA_045402985.1 Anaerolineales bacterium | reverse complement strand
AAGATTCATTTGCCACGCCCAATATCTGGTTGATTCCTGGGGTTGTGACTGGAATGATTTCTCACCACACAGCTGATGTAGACTTTAGCAACGAGGAAAATAGATGATCATACTTTCGGTCGGAATGCCGCGCGCAGGTTCAGGATGGCACTACAATCTCATTCATGATCTCATGAAGACCACCGGTGCCACCGATGCCAGTGTTATTCGCGAGAAATATCGCTTGCAGGGCATTCTGACAGAAGTTAACTACAACATTGGAGTGCTCTCGGCACGCAGGCTGGGAATGGTGACTTTGCCTGCCTTATTGGGAAATACGTTCGTGATCAAGGCACATGCCGGGCCCACTTCAACCTCCCGGCTCCTGCAACGCCTCGGCTTGCTTCGCATCTCGTACATTTATCGTGACCCGCGTGACGCCATGCTGTCTGCATTTGAATACGGTCAACGCGGATTGAAACAAGGCCGCCCCAATGCCTTCTCATATTTGACAGATTTCCAGAAGAGTCTTGACTTCATCATGGATTATGTGCGCATCTGGGACAGATGGAACCGCGAGAAGAACCTACATATTACTCGCTATGAAGACCTGCAGACAGATTATGTTAACGAGGTCAGGCGTCTCGCAAAGTTTCTCAAATTGGATGGGGACAAGCCCGAGGTCCAGAAAGTGATCGAGAGTTATCATGGCCCCGTGGTAGAGGGGCAGAAGGGTCTCCATTTTAATAAGGGCCAGATTGGTCGTTTTCGAGAGTCGTATAGTGCCGAGCAACAGGCGATCCTGAAGGAAAAGATGGGCGTATATTTGGCGCGCATGGGATATGAAGTTTAGTCCGTCAATTATGTGAAATACCTGAGTGAAATAGAATCGACAAACAACGTTTTCGGTTATCATTGCAATGATGCGCAGATTTGAAACTCCCTATGTAGCCGACTGGTTTGCCACATCCTTGCGTTGGGTGGTGCTAGTTGGTTTGATTGTATCGTTGTCTTTGCGCGACCAGTTGCTTTCTGTGAACCTCTGGTCTCTTGGCCTTTTATTGGCATGGAACATTACCATGAGTCTGCTGGCAGGCTTGAGCATGCGCATCAGCCTTTATCACCGCCGAATTGTGCTGGCTGTGGATTTTCTGCTGGCGGCGATATTTTTCTGGCTGCAAGGGGGATTGGAGGGCGCCACCGCATGGATCGCGTTTCTTCCGATTCTCACCGGCGCGGTTTATTTTGAAATGTGGGGGGCGTTCATTACAGCGCTGTTATTCGCATTATTACAATTTGCTGTTTCGAGCGAATCGTTTTCAAAGGGCTTTGCTTTCATGGCCTCCAGCGGACTTGTGTTGACTCTGCTGATCGGCATCTTGAGCGGCCTCAGCGGGCGCTTCGTAATGCGACGTCTGCGTACGCAGCGCCATCGTCGCCTGAATGAGGAGGAACGCCGCAGCCACATGGAAAGCGAACGGATGCGCGCCATTTACGAACTGACCTCCACACTGACAGCGACTCTCAATTACAAGCGTGTGCTCGATTCCGCTCTGGACCTGGCGTATACTGCCCTCGACCCGAACCCTGACCCTGCCGAGCCGAACAAGGACGAACGACTGGTCAGCGCGGTGTTTTTGTTCAAAGGAGATGAGCTGCAAGTGGGCTCGGCGCGGCGATTCACCAATTCTGACCTACGCGTTAGTCTGGAGGGGGAAGAAGGGATCCTCAAAAAATCATTTGACGCTGGCGAAGCGGTTTTGACTGGCGATATTGGCTACGATCCCGAACTGGGACGCATCATCGCCCTGCGTTCCTGTACCTCCGCTTACTGCTTCCCCCTGCGCAGTGGATTCAACATTTACGGCGCGATGCTGTTTGCGCACCCTGAGCCGAATTATTTCACTGCGGAACGCTGCGGCATGCTGGATATCATCGGCAGGCAGGCGGTGATCGCGGTGCAAAATGCAAGTCTGTATCAAAACCTGGTAGAGGAGAAGGAGCGCATGGTGGAAGTGCAGGAGGAGGCGCGCAAGAAACTGGCGCGTGACCTGCACGACGGCCCAACACAATCTGTTGCGGCCATGGCGATGCGCATCAACCTGGCGCGCCGCATGCTGGCTAAGGATCCAAATAGCGCTGTGGATGAACTGTTCAAGATCGAGGAGCTGGCTCACCGTACGACCAAAGAGATCCGTCATATGCTGTTTACGCTGCGCCCGCTCATCCTTGAATCGCAGGGGCTGACCGCTGCGCTCGAGGCCATGGCCGAAAAGATGCACGAGACGTTCGCTCAAGGCGTGATCATCAGTGTGGATGAAAAAGTGCTCGAGGACCTTGAGATGGGCAAGCAGGGCGTGATCTTTTACATTATTGAAGAGGCTGTCAATAACGCCCGCAAACATGCCAATGCCCTGCATATTTGGGTGCGGCTGAGGTCAGTTGAAGCAGGCATCGGATTGTTGGAGATCGAGGACGACGGGTTGGGATTTAATGTGGAAGCGGTCAATAAAAACTACGATAAGCGCGGGAGTTTGGGTATGGTCAACCTGCGCGAACGTGCCGAATTGGTCCATGGTTTGCTACACATTGATTCCGCGCTGGGGAAGGGGACGCGCGTGCAGGTCTATATCCCGCTGACCGAAGAAGCAGCAGATCGTCTGCATCATGCGAAGATGTGACGTGGGATAGTGGGATATATGAGATTTTGGTTGCTTTAGTCTTATCTCTAACGGCCTGCGGTATATCCCAAACTCAGTTACCTTTGGCGACAGAAACTACAATTCCAGTTTCACTCACACCACAAATTGTTGAAGTTACTCGTGTAGTTAAAGTTGAGCAAACAGTAGTGGTTACGGCAACACCTGCACCTCTTCCTGCTCAAGAATGTTTTGACAAGGCCCTTACCAGCTTGATTTGAAGAACGATGGAATCATCAACGTGCTCGATCTGGAACTTCTGTCGAAGAACTATCGGAAGACCGGGCCGGTTGTTTGGGAGTAAAACCCTGTTGTTCTAAAGCGTAGAATGGAAAGTAGTAATGGGCGGAATTTGTCGATGCGGAAGTCGAGGAATGTCCGTCTAAAGTAAAAGTCCCTGAAAGTCTCACGACTCTCAGGGGATTTATGTTTCAATCTAAACTCGCTTAAGATCTTTTTCCAGCTTGACTACAACTTTACATTTGTGCTCAAGGTGTTGGAGAGTTGTGGTTCAGTGAGATGATCGTTTTTCTTCGTGAGCTTATCCTGCTTTGCATCCACTGAACGTGCGCTAAGCACTTTCCAAAGAATATCCAGGCGGAATAACGAGGTCGGAGGCTTGAGCATTTGTTGTACATGGAAAAAGGCTTCAGTCACACTGATATCGGTGAGCGAAACTTGAAACAGTTTGCCCATGTAGTTTTGTATCATCCGTGTTGGAAAGTCCAGTGGCGCGATATTTTCGTCCACATTCCAGCGGCGGTCTTCACCTGTCGCTAGTTGCCATGGTCCAGCGATCACTGAAGCAAGCCGTTTCTGGAAGGATTTTGCCAATCCACTCAAGTCACCCTCGGGCTGAGCAGTCTCTTGTTCGCGCAGGCATTTATCCATTTCCATGGCGCCTAAAGCGGCGACTGTCATCCCTTGTCCGTAGACCGGGTTGAGTGCATAGACTGCATCACCAAAAACAAGCAAACCTTCAAGATAGCGCGAGAGTTGTTCGTAGTGGCGTAAACGATTCTCGCCACGTCGGAAGCTCCAAACGTCTGTCAGCGGCATGGCATCTTTGATCGCTTCATAGATGCGCTGATCGGGCAGGGATTGGGCAAACTCCAAAAAGCCTGCCTCGGTGGTTGGGGGATAATCACCGGCCATGCCAAACACGGTGGCGTGCCAACGATTGCCTTCCATGGGCACAATAATCGCGCCACGCGTATGGTTTGGTGCCGAAGGTTGAATGTAAATTGCTTTCCAGGTTTCTTTGAAGTTCTCCGGGATGGCGTAAATTCGCGTTGCGTATCCGGGTTTGGATGTGACCGATGTCTCTACTGGCGCGGGAAAGCCCAACGAGTTAAGCCAGCGCGGCGTATCCGAATCACGTCCGCTCGCATCTACAACAAGTTCTGCTTCGATTTCCGTGATTGTTTGGTCTCGCCGTGAGCGGATTCGAATACCAGCCACGCGTGTCTTGCTCTCGTCCACGATTAATCCAACGGCTTCACTTTCCTGCATAAAAGTTACTTTGGGATGCACCATCAAACGGGAATGAATGGCAGATTCCAGCAACGGACGACTGCAGGCGACGTTGATGATCGCGGATGAGAATTTTTTGCGCCATTCTCCCAGCATGAACCAGTCCATATCGCAGCCCATATTGATGGGCAGTGCGCCGTTATCGAGCAGTTCCTGCCTGAGACCGGGGAAGAGACCTTCGAGTACCTGCTCGCCGCCTTTGAGCAGGATATGCGGATGGCGTGCTTGAGGTACGCCCTTACGGAATTCCTGAGCTGTGGGTGCAATATCACGCTCGATGATCGTGACGTATTCACAATGGTCTGTTAGTACGCGTGCGGCGGTGAGACCGGCAATGCTGCTTCCAATTACAACTGCATGTTTATATGTGGATTGTGTGTTCATTGAATTATCCTTTTCTGAATTAATTTTCTTACGCTCGTTTTTCCAATTTGACTACCACTCCGTCTTTGGGGCGCAGGGTGGTGGAGAGCTGTGGTTCGGCAAGCTGCTCGGTGGTCTTCGTGAGGGCATAGCGTTGTGCCACCATTGCCAAAGCCAGTTGACCTTCCATCAGGGCGAAGTCCATGCCAATGCACTTGCGTTGTCCGGCGCCGAAAGGCATGTAGGCGAATTTATGGCGCTTCTCTGATTTTTCGGATTGGAACCGTTCCGGGTCGAACACTTCAGGGTTATCCCATTCATCCGGGTGATAGTGGCACATGTAGATCAACCCGATGAGATTTGTACCCGCTGGGATGTGATGACCATCGATCTCGTCATCTTCAATCGCGGTGCGCGGCAACTGCCAGGCCGAAGGGCGGATGCGCAACGTCTCTTGCAGGACCTTGCGGCTGTACGGCATCTTGGGCAGGTCGGCAAAAGTGGGCAGGCGATCACTGCCAACTACGGTGTCAACTTCGGTGCGCAGTTTTTCCATCATCTCAGGGTTGTGGGCGAGGAAATCAAAGGACCAGGTCAATGCAATCGAGGTGGTCTCATATCCGGCTAGGAACAGGGTCGTTACTTCGTCTCGTAATTGTTGATCGGTCATGCCTTCGCCGGTCTCATCATCAACCATATCGAGTAACATCGCCATAAGGTGATTCTCGGCTCCGCTACTTTTGCGGCTATCTGCAATGATGCGATAAACTGTCTCATCGATCTGAGCAATGGATTTCTCGAACTCTTTGCGTCCCGGTGCAGGCATCCATGAAGGTAATGAGTTCAGCACGATCGCCTTCAGGATATAGTTCACGGAGTAGTCCAGAGCTTTTGAGACCCGGTTCATTTCATCCTGATCCAGCCCGGTGCCAAATAACGTGCGGGTAATGACCTTCATCGTAAGTTCGTTGAAGGCTGGAGCCACGTTAAACTCTGAGCCATTAGCGGATTTTTCCCAGGTAGTGAGTGCCTCGTCTATAGCGCTGACCATCAGCTCGGTCAACGCGGCTAAACGTTGACGATGGAACTGGGGCTGCATCATGCGGCGTTGTCGCATCCAGAAACTGCCCTCGCTGACGACCAGCCCGTTCCCGAGCATGGCGCGAACCGCGTCCCACATCCCGCCGCCTTTGCGATAATTCTGAACATTATCAACCATGATGTGTTGCAGCTGACGGGGGTTGTTCAGGATTAACATTTTGGAGATACCCAGGTTGAGGTTGTAAATGTCACCATAGGTATCGCGTGCTTGCATCAGAAAGCCAAACGGATTCTTGATAATTTGGGGCAGTGAACCTACTAGCGGAATGCCCTTGGTAAGGGGGATTCTCTTTGGCTGGGCAGGTTGAACGATTGATTGCGGATAAGTATCTAACACGGCTAATTTTCCTTTCAAACTAAATGACTTGGTTCTTCTTGCTTGCGATCTGTCCCGCTCGTTTCGTGAAAGATGAATGAGCGAGCTGGATGTGTCCAATATACAGGAAAGCATGTTGACAAAGTTGCGATTAATTGACAAAAAGTGTTGACAGATTTTGCTGTTGTCAACATGTGCTCAATTGTCTGGAATAGGTTTATAAGCAGGCAGAAAATGGGGCCGGCTTAAAGTTTGTTGGAAATAGTTTCACTCAAGCAGCCGTCTTTTGCAGGGCATCCTGTGGTGGGGGATTTTTCGAAAGCAGGTCGGGTTTATAATGGATGAATGCTTTCTTCTGACGTTCTCAACCCGCTTCTCAACATTGCTTTTACACGCAAGATCACATGGCTGGAGGCTTCCAGCCGGCATACGTTGGATGAGTTCATTGGAACTTTTTATAACATGCGCAAAAGGACTCAGGAGTCAGTGGATGGGATGACAGACATGCAAGTGGCTTTCGCCAG
This sequence comes from Anaerolineales bacterium, assembly GCA_045402985.1. GTDB lineage: Bacteria > Chloroflexota > Anaerolineae > Anaerolineales > Villigracilaceae > Defluviilinea. The sequence continues at coordinate 3,367 of JAXIPJ010000225.1, read as the reverse complement.
CCCAGCTCACTCCATCTGGTCGGTGAGTGAGAGTGTTACCCATTTGATCTACACTCAGGGGTTTTACATTAACAAGTTATTGGCTGTTTCCACCAGTGCCATTCCACACATTGTTGAAGCCGCGCGTGGGTTTGGCGAAGGTGCGCAAACCGGCATCTCTGCCGATGAACTTCGCCAGCAGATGGTAAGCGCTACTGAGCAGGTGGGAATTGTCATCGAAGAGACGCGTTACAACCACGATATGGAAATGATCGAAGCCAATGAACTCTTTGGCTTATGCAACTATCAGACGTGGATGCTGCTGCTACTGGCTCACGAAGTGGATCATCTCCATCAGATCGTTGCCATGCGACGACTGGCGCGCACTGAAGGCTCCTGAATTCGATTAGTCACAATCTTTCCCTCGCTGCAACTTTTTCACCACAAAACCTGTATTACACTTTAGCCATGACCGCGCCCACAGACCGCGACCTGATCCTGCGTGCCCGTCGCGGAGACGCGAAAGCGGACGCGTTCGGTGAACTGGTAACGCGTTATCAGGTGAGCGTGTTCAACGTCTGCTATCGCATTTTGCATGAGCGCGCTGAAGCCGAAGATCTGGCGCAGGAATCTTTTATGCGTGCCTATGAGCGCCTCAACACTTTCGATCTTGAGCGTGAGTTCGGTCCATGGATCCGACGTGTAGCCGCCAACTTATGTTTGAATTATCTTGAGTCTCAAAAGGTCACAACGCAGTTCGATGAAGAGCGCGATGCCGATAAAGGTCAACGGCCCGAAGCAGTTACAGAAATTCGCGAAAGAAGCGAGCAGATCCGGCAGGCGCTTGCATCCTTGCCGTCGCAGTATCGGGTCGTCATTGAACTGCGTCACTATCAGGAAATGTCCTACGATGAAATTGCCGCAGAGTTGAACATCCCCTTGAGCGACGTGAAGAGTCATCTCTTTCGCGCCCGAAAAATCTTGTCGGAGAAGATCCATGCACCTGACTGAAGAAGAACTCAACGAATATTTGGATAACGAGATTCTAGATCGTAAACGAGTCGAATTGCATTTATCCACATGCGATGAATGTGTGGGGCGACTCGCCAAGTTACAAGCTTTATTCACTGAAATTGAATCTCTCCCTGAATTGGAGTTGACTCAATCCATCGCAGCACGCTTCGCTCCCGGCCCTGGCCTGCCAGCCCAACTCCCACGCTGGCTAACACTGACAGCGACTCTGCAAGCCGCGCTAGCGTTGATCGCAATTATTGTCGCCGCGCCGATGGTCATGAATCTTTTGCCTGCAATACAAACGCCATCGCTCACAGATATCTTTGTTCAAGTTCAACCCCAATGGACTGCATGGCTTGACGCCCTTTCCACTTTCCAATTGCAATCCATACCTGAAATTCCTGTATTCGAATTTTCAAGTCTCATACTTACATTGATCCTCGTGGGCGTGTCTCTGTTGTGGCTGGTCGGCAATGGACTATTGTTGCGGGATCAAATCAAATACCCTTCGCGCTGAGCGCAGTCGAAGCGCGAATCTAAGGAGAACTTCATGACCGACATCCTACGCCTTTTTTTCATCATTATCCTTCTCACCATCGGGCTCGCCGCTTACTTTCTCGTCATTGGCGCGTTGTTCGCCAACCGCGTGATCCGGGCACAACGCGTCATTAATCAAATGCCAGCGCGTGCAATTGGCGTGGGACTTGTTAACTTCCTGTTCTTCGGTGTCATCGCAATGATCCTATTCTCAGTTGCTGAAAACACTAATGGAGCGATAAAAGTCATTCTGACGTCGCCCGCGCTTCTTATCACGGTGCTACTGGCTATAACATTAAGTTTAGGCCTGGCCGGCATGGTCAATGTATTAGGCGAGCGCATCCTGCCCGAACATTCCTCCTTGAAAAAGTCTGTGTGGGGAAGTGTGCTACTCACGTTTGCCTGCGCCCTCCCATTTGTTGGCTGGTTCCTACTGCTACCCTACACGGCACTTCTCGGCTTTGGCGCCGTCATCCTAGGCTTATTCCAACGTGATAGTTAAGCAACCGTCAAAACTATCAAGTTTCTTTCATCTTTCCACAAAGACGCGCGGGGGGCGCGTCTTTGCTTTTAAACCTTAGTGTACGTTGTGCCTTTTGTGTTTAACAGATTGCAACTTTTCCCCCTTATTCCCTGTATCCTATATAACAAAACGAAAAGAAAGGATATTCCCATGGCCGATATTTCTGCCATCTTCTTCATTCTGCTGATCATCAGCGTTGCCTTCCCGTGCATGCTCACTGGCTGGTGGCTATTGTTCCCGTCTCTTATTACGCGCGCACAAACCCGCGTGGAAAAAAGCCTGGCGCGCTCCTTTTGGCTGGGACTGATCACCTTGATTGCAATGACAATTCCCATTGTCCTCCTGCTCGCTCTCCCAATCGGACCTGCCAAATTCGCGGGCTGGATTCTGCTGGCGGCCTCCCTGGCGCTTTCCTCAATTGGCTCGGCAGGCATCGCCGCACACCTTGGCGAACAAATGAGACGCGCAGGCAACGGATTCACCACACTAGGCGGATTCATGCGCGGCGCGGTCATACTCGAACTCGCAGCTTTCTTTCCCATTCTCGGCTGGTTCTTCCTCTGGCCCCTCGCCCTCATCACCGCCCTCGGCGCTACAACTTTTGCCCTACTAAATTGGATGCCACGCGAAAAATCCCAAATCCCCTCCGCAACAACCTCACCCTCGCCTATCAATTTTCCAATTCTCTAATCCTGCAATCTCTAATTGGCACTTACCAATTACTACTTACCCAATTACCATGATTTCCCGCCGCGACTTCCTCAAACTCTCCACACTCGTCGTTACCAGCGCGGCGCTCTCATCTTGTGTACCCGTCTATCGAAGACTTGCTGGGACCCTGCCTATTGTCGCGTGGACTCCGCTGGATGCACATGACTTCCTCGCATTAAACAGACTCACTTTCGGCCCACGTGTTGAAGAACGCGCCCGCTTCCAGGAAATTGGATTACAGAGCTGGATTGAAGAACAACTCGCATTTGAATCCATTAACGATTTCGATTGCGAGCTTCTACTGCGACCATTTACAACACTTGACATGGATGCGAACGAACTCGAAGGCATCAGCAACGGACTCTTTGAAGATTATGACCGCGTGTCGGTGCCAAACGAATTAAGCCAAGCCACGCTCATGCGACAAGTCTACAGCAAACGCCAGCTCTACGAACTCATGGTTGAATTTTGGAGTGACCACTTCAACATCTATATCGAGAAAGGCAATTGCTTCTATCTCAAAACGGTGGACGACCGCGAAGTCATCCGCAAGCACGCGCTTGGTTCGTTCCGCGATCTTGTGTTGGCATCCGCACATTCACC
>JAXIPJ010000044.1:0-5882 GCA_045402985.1 Anaerolineales bacterium | reverse complement strand
TACCGCTATATCCGTCATCCCGTCTATCTTGGTATGCTCTGTTGTGCGTTAGGCTTATCTTTCTTGTTTCGTTCATGGATAGGTCTGGCTGTGATGATTCCAATTGTGGGTGGCCTCCTTTTTCGGATCAGGGATGAAGAGGCAGTATTACACAAAGAGTTCGGATCTGAGTGGGAAGCGTACGGCAAACGGTCATGGCGCTTTATACCTTACATCTACTGATGCGATTCTCATAACGATCATCTTTCGCAAGAGTCCAACACTTCGTAACACTCAGTAGGAGAACAACAATGGCTACCTTCTCCATTTCGTTCAGTATTCATGTCAATGTACCTCCAGAATTGACATTTGCATATGTCGCTGACCTGACACGGCATGACGAATGGAATCCCGGACTAAGTGTCACGGCTATTTCCGACGGCTCGATTATTGTCGGTAGTCGCTTTCAGTCTGTTGGCCACATATTCGGCCGGGAGATCCAAGATGACCTACGCGTAACGGAATATCAACCTCCTGTCCGTTTTGCTTTCTTCGTGAAAAGTGGATTTGGTGGAGAAGAGCTCACGCACGAATTCATGCTCCAACCCAAAGATAGCGGGACATTGATAACGCGTACAGCGTCGGCGACGGTCTCACTTTTGCTGAAGTTGCTTGCACCGATATTGGCCGCTTTCGGCATACGCTCTGAAATGACTAAGTCTATGGAACGCCTCAAAGCCAAGTTGGAGGAAATGTATCCCCAAGCGGGCACAGCCAAAGATATGCTGGGCCAGCCCGACCCTTTGGCCTAAGTAAATATGCCCACCGAGTGAATTCTAACAACAGGAGAGAAAAGATATGTCGACTCAAACAGAAGCTACCCGTAGCATGACATTCAAATTAGGCTGGATCGTTCTATTGTCCATCTCAGTGTTGGCGACCCTCAACCACCTCATGCTGCCCGCCTACGGAGATCCGGTCGTCCTTTCCATCGGCTGGACGGGTTACAGCTTATATGCCATCGTGGTGTTGGCTATTCCGTTCCGCCGGGGTGAAAGATGGGCCTGGTACTCGACCTGGATTCTGGTAATTGGATTTGGTCTCCCGATTCTCATCAACCAGGAGAGCTACGTGGTGGCATATTTGATCGCCGCAGGCGTAATGGCCGTGTGCCTGCTGCTGACCCGGCCCGCTTTCTTTCAGACAAGATAAGTACTTGACAGAAGGGTCAGGCGGGACCATAAACTCTCTCCACTGCTATGGCCGGTGGCGGACATCATCTTATGGATGAATTTGCTAAGTGGGTCGGTGGCTGGCGTTGCGCTGGAGCTTCATCTATCGTCAAGCCCTCAGCCATCAGATGAATGAATGCAAGAGGTAGGAGGATGTCCTGATGATACGCAAAATTCTTAAGTGGATCGGCATTGTGTTGGGCAGCCTGATTGGATTTCTCGTGCTAGCTTTCGTAGTTCTGTATATCATCGGCTCGGTCAAGTGGAACCGACTGCACGGGAAGTATGATGTGCCGGTTGAAACGATTACCATGCGGAAGGATGCCAGCTGACGAAATATGGAGGTCGAGATGCTCGATATCGATTTTAACGACAGTGATGAGGAATCGCAGGAGAACCTGGAAGGGTCGCGAGTGATTGCCATTGTTGGCGAGTCGAACGATCATTACTACACCAGCTATCAGGTCGCCCAGTACCTCAAAGAAATGGGATATATAGTGTATCCCGTGAATCCGAATATCAGCGAGGTGGACGGCGATCGAAGCTACCCATCACTGGATGCGATCCGTGAACCCATCGATATCGTCGACGTATTCCGCAAACCGATCTACCTCGACAAGATTGTGGACCAGGCGATTGCGGTGGGCGCCAAGATACTCTGGGCCCAACTCGACGTTGTCTCCAGCACCCAGGAACCGGAGGGAAAAGCACTTACTGCCGGAATGAAGGTCGTCTCGAACCGCTGTATCCGCACCGAGCACGAGCGGCTACACATCCCGCCCAAATAAAGCCCAAATAAAGCCCAAATAAAACAGGATGGTACCCTACCTGTCAATCAGGGACAAACTTGAACGCGCCGCGCAGCTCTTCGCCTGGGTGATGCTGGCCATGTGATTAAAGTCATCTCCCGCGCGAAAACGCCGGAACCTCAAACCGTGGATCCATGGATGCCTGGCGCATCCGGGAGTTGAATTGCATCTGATGTTATGATCACTGCCTCCAAAATCGAAGAAAAGCCCACGTGGCAACGAAAAATCGTATCCAGAACATAGGCCGGTGAAATTGAGCGAGATCGTGGCTCCAGTTTCTCCGTCTGGCCGAAAATTATATCGGCGTATTCTAGAACCTTCAGCCGCCGATTTTTCGATAAGCCATTTCAATAAAAGGTTTAGCCACTTCGAAATCAGCCATGTTCCTTATCGAGATTTCAAAATCGCCAGTACCGTAATGGCCCTTGCCTGTTCTGTCTCTTGATATCGCAGGTGGATTTTGTAATTCTTCTGGATTCAATTTCAAAAACAATAAGACTCGCTGGTTTTGAACTTCCATGCAGACAATGTTTTGAGAAATTTTGTATGCAATGTAATTCTTCTTGGGGGCCTCTTGAATTACAGAATCTAGCCCTGTAATAAATTCCTGAACAGCAAAAACAATATCTTTGATGTCATCGCTTTTACCTTCAATGTGTTGCTCAAAAGTATAGACTCCCGTGGCTCTGGTCAGCGCCGCCTTTTTCCCAGCAGCAACCATAATAGGGTTTTTATCATTGTTTTCGGCTGGATTTCCATCAGCAATTATAGGTGCATAATCTGTCTGAAGCACCTTTTCCAAATACAAAAATCTATTTTGGAAAAGGTGGTATGACCAAAGTTCAAGATATGCACCTCTCACTTGCGCTGCATATAAATCATACTTTTTGTAGTTTGGTGCAATGCAAATCACCCGAATTTCAGACCAGTCAACCTCAACTGCATTTCCCAATACTTTTTGAACCGCTCTTTCAAAATCACCTTGATGGTCTTTCAGCCATGCCAAATAGTATAAACTTTGATTGATTAGTTCAGATGACTCAACTTTCTTATATTCAATAATGACGGGGTTATCATCTTCTGACAGGGCTAAAGTATCTATCCTACCTAAATGTTGATAGCCTGTTGAAAATTCAGACTTGATGAGACGACAATTGAATATAGTCTGCAGATTGCTCTCAATGAGAGATTGCAAAATTCGTTCGAGCACAAAATTGGTCTGCTCTAAGACTGAGAGTTTTTGATTAGTGATCTCAAAAAGAGGCATGATGTTATCCTAACTAGAGCCATTATGTATGGTTATCTCAAAATCATCACATAACTTATTAACCAGATCTTCCGTTTCCTTGAAGAAATAATCCCCGACCCTTTGACGATTCAGCGCGCGATAACGACGGTAGATTTTGCCAAAATCATCGTAGATTTCATCTTCCGAAACATGTGACTTAACCTTGATGATGAGCCTGCGACCCTCCTGTGAAGTTCTAACGTATTCAAATAAATCTTCAATCTTGTCAGCAAATTCCTGAATGAGTGTTCCAACAATGGCTTCCTGAGCATTGCGCGCTTCGATGACCTTGAGAATATCAAATTTATAGCCAGTGTTATATTCCCCCGGAGCTTGGGCGACTTTGGTCTCTTTTTTCTTTTTCTCTGCGGTAGGCTTGGTTTCAACTTCAATAATGCCGATCTGGTTATCGAAATACACTTCAATCGGGTCTTTGGTGTCTTCAGAGCGATTCAGTGTGTTGTATAGTGCATTGAATTTACGCCAGAAATATAGAAAAGCGGGTTCGCTGTATTTCTTATCAATTTCAATCACATATTCAATGCGATTGAGAATCGAAAAATACTGAGCAGACTTGGCTTTGGTATCTGCGGTGCGCTTGGGGTTGGCATTGATGTGTTTTTCAAGGCTGCCTTCAAAGGCAAGATAACTTACGGGGTTGTCGCGATTGGTCTTGTCTCTGAATATATCGTTGAAGCGTTCAAAGAACTTTTCGTATACATCCGATTTTTTCAAATCACCGTACAGTACTTCTTCGAGAATGCGCTTATCACCAAAGGGATCGAAATCGCTGACCACAACATCCGAGAAATGCTCAAAGGCGTCCTTGATGTTCTGTACGTTGACATTGTTGTAGGAAAAGTCAACGATCTTGCAGTCGTACTTGTATTTGGTAATTCGGTTGACGCGGGAAATGGCTTGAATTGCGCCAATCTCCTTGACTTCCTTATCCAAAAACAGGGTGTGGAGTCTTTTCTCATCGTAGCCTGTTTGTAATTTGGCGACGACGATCATCAAGCCGTTTTTCTTCTTTGCGAACTCTTGCAGAACTTTTTCTTCTGATTGCCCGTCATTTATGCCAGCGGCTTTTTGTTCATCCTGATTATCCGAGTAAATTACATAAATAGGTCTGTCGGCATACCTTTGGTATTTAGGCTGTTTGACCAGTTTCTTGAAATGCTTGGTGACTGCATCCTTGTAGGCTATCGCCGCTTTGATGGAATAGACCGCAAGCATGGCTTTGCCTTCACCCCGTATCTGGCGATAAACATCTTTTACTAGCAAATCAGCAACATACGCGGCAATCGCGTCAATACGTTCGCGGTTTTCGTAGATTAGTTTCTTATCCGCATCCTTGTATTCTTTTTCGACAAAGCCTTCCAGTTTATTCCCAGGTTTGTCAAAAAGCATTTTGGAAGCGATTGGTACAATATTTTCAATCGGATTCAGAATATATCCGTCTTCGATTGCTTCGCGCATGGTGTAGGCATCGAAGGGAACCCAGAGTTTTTCATTCTCGGCAAACTTGCCAAATTCACCGAAACGCGCCAGGGCGTTATCATCAGGTGTGGCAGTAAAACCGACGATGAGATTTTTCTTCTTGCGGGTCGACCGATATGCATCATCCAGGTCGAAAGGCATTTGCAGTTCATCGAAAATGCTGACCATCTCTTCGTTTTGGTCGCCACCGTGGGAGCGGTGAATTTCATCAATCAGAAAGACTACGCGCTTTTGGGTGAGTTTTTGCAGGACTTCGCCATCCAAAATTTCGCGGATGGAGCCGAACTTTTGCAGGTTGACGATCACTAAACGAAGGTCTGAATTCAAGGCTTCGAGGAAGGTCTTTTTGTTTCGCGCTTCCATGAACAGACTCTTGTCAATATTCATGTTACGCATTTTGCTATCGATCTGGCTGCGGAGTTGGATTCTGTCCACAATGATGAAAATCTTGTCGTAGATGTATTCAAGTTTCCCGTGGTAAGGGCGGCGCAAGTCTTTCAGTTGCAATGCTGTCCAGCCGATGATGTTGGACTTTCCAAATCCCGCCGCGTATTGCAACAGGAGTGAGTAGATGTTCTTGTTGTTGGAATAGGCTCTGCGCTTTTCGAGCAGTTCCCTTCTCTTCGATTCAGAAACGCCCGCCAGTTGTCTTTCCAGCAGTTTTTCAAAATAATCGTCTTCATGTTCGTGCGCAAGAAATTCATTCACCTTGGCGATGATTTTATCCGTGCCGAATTTCTGTTTGGGACGGGGCGAGATTAACGTGCCGGGCTCGTTCTTGAGTTCCTTGGTATCGCCCATCACGCGGACATCCCGCTCGATGAAGTTGTAATATAGAATTTCCTTCTCGATGAAGTCCTTACCGTAATGTGCGGTGAAAATCTCCTTGAGTTTGTCCTTCTTTTCCGCGCCGCGGTCCAACAAAGGGTAAGGCTTGAAGACTTTTTTGGCTTCCTGCTCGTAGGTCTCACGGTCAAATTTTTCTGTGCGACAGGTGGCGAGAATTTCATCAAAGAAATCGCTGATCGTGCGGATCACATAGGTTTCACCAATATCGGTAGCCGTGATATGGAT
>JAXIPJ010000385.1:0-6123 GCA_045402985.1 Anaerolineales bacterium | reverse complement strand
GCCTGAAAACAATGTTGTGCGCGTCGCTATCCAGGCTCTGGCCGCGGTGCTCGGCGGCACGCAGAGTTTGCACACCAACTCCTTGGATGAAGCATTGGCGCTCCCATCTCAACATGCAGTGACGATCGCACTGCGCACGCAACAGATCATCGCGGAGGAGTCTGGAGTGACGAACACTGTTGATCCACTCGGAGGCAGCTTCTTCGTCGAGGCAATGACCGATCGAATGGAACAGCAAGCATATGATTACTTCCGCCGCGTCGAAGACCTGGGTGGAGTCATCCCCGCCATCGAAAAGGGATTCTTCCAAAGCGAGATCGCGGACGCAGCCTATCGATATCAGCGCGAGATCGATCAGGGCATCCGCAAAATCGTGGGCGTGAACGCTTATGCTGAAAAGAAACCGCTTACCATCCCGATCCTTGAAATGGACCCACAAGGCTATGAAAGACAGGTGAACCGATTGGCTGAACTACGCAAAACGCGCGATAACGGCCGCGTCGGTCAGACTATGGACAGGCTTCGGATCGCTATGCAAGGCACAGAGAACACGATGCCGCATCTCATGGAATGTGTGCATGCCTACGCAACGCTAGGAGAGATCATCCAGGTGATGAAGGAAGTTTTTGGTATCTATGAAGAACCAACGATGATATGAAAAATATCTTCAAACGCATAGTTGAGAAAACGAGTGAGGAATCGCGATTGTTTAAAAAATTGCAGGTGATCATCAATCCGGCGGCTGGTGTCGGACGCCCGATTTTGCAGGCGTTAAATAGCCAGCTCAAAGACTCAGGGATTGAATGGGATGTGAGCATCACGCATAAAGCAGGCGATGCTGAAAGACTGGCGAAAGAAGCTGTTAAAGATGGCGCAGACGTTGTGGGCGTGCATGGTGGTGATGGCAGCGTCATGGAAGTAGCGTCTGCACTACGCGGCACATCCACGCCTATGGCGATTTTCCCCGGCGGCACTGCAAACGTCATGTCTGTGGAACTGGGCATTCCCACTGATATTGAGGCGGCCATAGATTTTATTGCAAAAGGCAGCTACACCACGCGCCTGATCGATATGGGCAAAGTCAATGATCGCCTGTTTCTACTGCGCATCGGCATTGGGCTGGAAGCAGATATGATGAAAAGTGCCGATCAGGATGTCAAAAATCGCTTTGGGATGCTGGCATACGCTTTTTCCGCCTTAAACGAGATGCGTAACCTGACACCGACACACTATCGGGTGCGAGTAGATGGTGCACTGCACGAGATGGAAGGCATAAGCTGTATGATCGCCAATTCCGGGAATGTGGCGATTGGTGGACTTACACTATCAGAGAAAATTGATATCAGTGATGGCCTATTGGATGTAGTGATCTTCCGCAGCGCTGATCTTGCCGCAATGATTTCTGTCACAGCAGCAGTGATGTCGTCTAACGCAGAAGCGACAGACAGTCCACAGTTGGAGCATTATCAGGGACGCGAAATTGTCGTTGAGGCAAATCCGCCACAGACGATTTCAATTGATGGCGAGGTGATTGAACCGGTCACTTTGACCGCCATCATCCTGCCCGGAGCCGTAAACGTCGTCGTCCCCATCCTTGTAAGCGAAGCTACAGGAGCAGCGAATGGCGCAGCAGGCTGAACCGCAAGTTAAAAATGAACCGATGCAGTTAGAGAAGAAGGGACCATTGGCTGACCTTCTTAAACAGTTAAGCAGCCTGTGGTATGGCATTGTCGATCAGGGACCCTGGGTATCGTTTTTAGGGCTGGCAGAACTTTTTGTCCGCTTTATCACCGGTGCGCCTATTCAACGCCTCAGCCAGATCACGTCGCAGTTGCATATCTCAGGGCAACATCAGGGACGCGGCTGGAAAACGCTGTCGAAGCGTGGTATCACAGCCATGGTCAATATGCGAACAGAGTTTGACGATCAGGTGGCAGGCATTGCGCCACCCCGTTACATGCATCTGAAAATTATCGACAATACGCCGCCGACATTGGAGCATTTGCAGGCAGGTTCAGATTTTATCGCGCAGGAGATCAAGCAAGGCGGCAAAGTTTACATTCACTGCGCGGCAGGCGTGGGGCGCGCACCAACAATGGCAGCAGCCTATCTGGTTAGCACAGGCCGTTCGCCCGCGGAGGCATGGACGCAAATTCGCAAAGTACGCCCTTTTATCCGCCCCACACCCGCCCAGATCGCACAAGTCGACGCCTTCGCCGAGAAGGTACGTGCACAGAGCGCTGCACCTGTTATAGAGGCTGTACCCGCTGCAACGGACATTGCGCTGGAAAAATCGGCAATCAATACCGAGGCTCCTGTCAGCACCGTGCCAGTGGAAACCAACGTGCCAGTGGTGGCTGTTCCGCCTGTTGGCAGCGAAAAAGCGGAGCAAAGTGGTATGCCAAGCACAGTGGGGAGCGCGCCTGCCCCCGTTACGCCTATGCAAAGTGATGCGCCGTCATCAGAAGCCGCGACAGAAAAACCACCCGACACTACCAGCGCTGGTATTGGCAGTAGCAACGGCGGCGAGAATCCAAAGCCATCAGATAAGGAAGAGAAACAAGATTCTTAACAGAGTGAAGTTTTTGGAAGCTACTAAGAAATGATGATATAAGAGTATCAGGTGTCACGTGCCATGTATCAGGAATTGCATGGCACTTATTTTTCAGTACTACAGGAAAATAACATGTCTATGATTACTCGATTTGAAGATATACACGCATGGCAGGAAGCTAGAAAACTGGTAAAGATGATTTATGAGCTTACCAATTCAGGCGCGCTGTCGAAAGACTTTGGTCTTCGTGACCAGATACAACGCGCATCTGTCTCCTCCCTGACGAATATCGCGGAAGGGTTTGATTGTGAATCTAAACCGGAATTTGGGCGCTTCCTCGGCTTTGCGCGACGATCGGCTGTAGAAGTTCAGTCATTACTCTATGCGGCGTTTGACATTAACTACATCAACGAAGCGCAACTAGAAGAGTATTATGAACAGGCGAGGAAGACAAAGGCCCTCATCGGCGGTTTCAAACATTCGCTCAAAAAGTAAACCTGAGGCCTGACACTTGAAACTTAAACACCAACGCTAACGCGCCAACATCTTTGCCATTTCGTAGTATTCCAAAACTGTGGTACGTGAATGGTCCGTCACTTCCTCAAGCGGAACAGCCTCCACACCCATGGCCCTTAAGCCAACCATCATATCCGTTTGTCCCTCAAGCAGGAGTTCAACTGCTTTTATCCCCATACGCGCCGCCAGCAAACGATCAAATGCCGTTGGCCTGCCGCCACGCTGAATGTGACCCAGAATGGTGACGCGCGTCTTAAAGCCCACATCCATCTCATCAATAATGCGCGACAGGTCTGTCGTGTGGATGTTCGCGCCCTCGGCAACGATGATGATGGCGTGGGTCTTGCCGCGGCGATAGGCATCCTCCACAGACTCGGCAATCTCATCCACGGTGGCGGGCACCTCGGGCATCAATACGATCTCCGCGCCGCAGACGATGCCTGCCATCACAGCCAGGTAACCCGAATTGCGCCCCATCGTCTCAATTAGGAAGGCGCGACTGTGTGATGAAGCGGTATCGCGCAACTTGTCCACTGCTTCCATAATGGTGTTCAGGGCAGAGTCCACGCCAATCGCCATGTCGCTGCCGCCAATATCGTTATCAATGCTGGCAGGGATGCCAACAACTTTTATTCCCTGTGTGGCCAATGCATGGGCGCCGCGCAGGGTGCCATCCCCACCAATGAGGATCAAGCCGTTAATTCCGCCTTCATTTATGCGGCGTATCGCTTCGCGCTGACCCCTGGGTTCTTTGAAACGTTCACTACGGCGCGTCTGCAGAATGGTACCTCCACGCTGCAGGATACCACCAACATCACGCGCACCCATTGAACGGAACTCGCCATTCAACAAACCTTCAAAACCGTTTGCAATGCCTATGACGTTTGCGTTATTTGCCATCGCGGTGCGCACAACTGCGCGGATGGCGGCATTCATTCCAGGCGCGTCTCCGCCGGAGGTGAGCACCCCAATAGTGAAAGGTTTTGCATTCATTTAAAAAGACATAATCCCTATAATTTAGTAACTTAGTAATTTTGCAGCCGCAATTGTACCGCAAGTTAATTGCCGCTTTGTGGCGCAGAAAGTTGTACAATGTTACGTATAATAAGTCATTACGATAAACATCATCGAGAGGTACACATGAACACAAAAAAAACTGGTGTCATTGGCATTCTGACAGGTGGCGGAGACGTTCCGGGTCTTAACCCCGCGATCCGCGCGGTAACCATTCGGGCTACACGCGAAGGTTATAAAGTGATCGGCATCCGCCGGGGCTGGGCAGGATTGGTCGATGTCATCCGCGATCCGCAGGCTGATAACAGCAACAACTTCCAGGTGTTGACGGAGGAAATTGTTAACAAGGCTGGGCGGACCGGCGGCACATTTCTGCATACTTCGCGTACGAATCCATCCAAAGTCAGGCGGGACCGGCTTCCCCCCATGCTTCAGGAGAAATACACCGACGACATCAACGATTTGACTCCAGAAGTGTTGAAAAACATTGATTATTTGGGGCTTGATTACCTTATCCCCATTGGTGGTGACGATACACTAAGTTATGGCGTCCGTATGTATCAGGAAGGGATGAAGATCGTTGCCATCCCAAAAACAATGGATAACGATGTGCCCGGCACTGATTACTGCATCGGGTTCAGCACCTGCATCACGCGGACGATTGAACTCGCTAACAGCCTTAGAACCGTCGCTGGCTCGCACGAACGATTGCTGGTGCTGGAAGTGTTCGGGCGGTACGCAGGGTTTACAGCCATGCTGCCAACCATGGCTGGCGCAGCGCATCGGTGTGTGATCCCTGAGTTCAAGTTCAACATCGAGAGACTGGTGGAATTGTTGATGTATGATCGAATCCATAATCCCAGTCATTATGCTGTTGTATTGGTTTCAGAGGGCGCGATGTTCGAGGGCGGCGAAATGGTATTCACAGACAGGAGTACGGATGACTTTGGACACATGAAACTGGGAGGTATTGGCGATCTCATTTCAGAGCGATTAAAGGAGATGACCGCCAAACATAACAATGGCCGCATGGTGGACACGGTGAACCAAAAACTTGCTTATCTCGTCCGTTGCGGCGATCCTGACGCGATTGATTCGATTGTCCCTATGGCATATGGGAATCTTGCGCTTGACCTGGTCCTCAAGAAAGTGCATGGACGCCTGGTGGTGCTCAAGAATGGCCGCTACGATAACATTCCTGTGGACATCGTCACCAGCACAAAGAAAACCGTCAACGTGGAACGGTTTTATAACAGGGATCGTCTTCGACCGAAATTCGAGAGTTTCGAGATGAACCCGTTATTCATCATGACCAGCGACGGAATCTGATGTCATTGCGAGGGCGATGGTCGAGTACTCCCAGGCGTACCAAGATCCTCCCGAAGCCGCGAAGCGTCCTCGCGAACGAGAGGCCTGCTCACCTGCACTGCACCAAACGCACAAAGTCCCCGAAGCGTAGCGGAGTGGGAGTGCGGTGCAAGTGTCGTCGGGACAGGCTAACACCCTTCTCGCAATGACAGTCTCACTCTTCTCGCTTAATTTGAAATAAATCGAAATCCCGCGCCACTGCCGTATTCGGAAAAATTGCCTGAGCCTCTTTTAGAACATCCTTCGCGCGATATCTGCGCGAGATATGCGTGAGGATCAACTTCTTAACCCCTGCCTTTACGGCCAGTTCTGCACTTTGACGCGCAGTCAGATGCGAGAATTGACGCGCCATTTCGGCCTCTTCATCCAGATAAGTGGATTCAATCACCAGCGCATCCGCATCTTTACAGACATCGAGCAGGTCTTCCGTTTTACCCGCGTCCCCTACCACCACAAGTTTCACACCCTTTTGAACAGGACCCAGCACATCGTCCGGCTGGACGCGTTTACCATCCGGCAGAGTGATCTCCTTACCAGCTACAAGGGCACCGCGTTCAGGTCCAAACGGAACTCCAAGTTCATCTGCTTTTTCAGGCAGAAAGGGGCGACGTGCCTTGCCCTCAAAAACATATCCGAGGCAATCGGGGCCGCGGTGACTCACAAGAAAGGCG
>JAXIPJ010000347.1:0-3936 GCA_045402985.1 Anaerolineales bacterium | reverse complement strand
CTCCCTCTGAAGCGGTAAAAGTGATGCCGCAGATCAGCGACAAGGATCTGTATGGCGCCATCTATTTGCCGCGCGATGGGCATCTTGATCCATATGGAACCACCACCGGCATGGCGCGCATCATCAAAGAGATGGGCGTGGACGTGCATACGAATACGCGCGTCACCGGGCTTGAACTTTCGGCAAAAGGCGAGATCCAAAAAGTTATCACAAATAAAGGTTCCATCAAAACAAATCTGGTTGTCAATGCAGCAGGTATGTGGGCGCCGCGCATTGCCGCGATGGTTGGAGTTTACCTGCCAACAACTCCGGTGGATCATCAACATATCGCGATCAAAGCTGTAATCGGACATGAATTTCCATATCAAACCCCATGTTTGCGCGACCCCGATAATTTGGTCTATATGCGCGAAGAGCAGGGCGGACTCGTCATTGGCGGCTATGAGCCGAATCCACTGGCGCGTTGGATCGATGGCGTGCCTTGGGAACATAGCAACGCGACTCTGCCAGCAGATTATGGACGCTTTGAAGTGTTGCTTGAAGGCGCGGTTCGCAGAATCCCGTTTCTGAAAGATGCTGGAATTATCAATCTCACCTGTCATCCGGGCGCGTATACGCCAGACTGCCAGCCGATGCTTGGACCTGTGGCAGGC
Source organism: Anaerolineales bacterium (assembly GCA_045402985.1). Lineage (GTDB taxonomy): Bacteria > Chloroflexota > Anaerolineae > Anaerolineales > Villigracilaceae > Defluviilinea. The sequence goes on along the minus strand of JAXIPJ010000347.1, from coordinate 3,283 downwards.
GCGCGCGGTTTGTGGATGGCTGCGGGCATGTCATTGAATGGATATGGTGGTGCAGGTGGCATGGGCAAGTTGATGGCAGAATGGATCGTGGAAGGCGAAGCGCCGCAGGACGTGTATGTTTATCGTGCCACACGTTTCGGAAATTATTTTTCAAACCCTGAATACGCGGCGGAGCGTACGCGCGAGAGCGTCAAATATTATTATGCAATTAAATTTCCCAATGATGAAAACGAATGGGCGCGGCCGCATCGTGTCAGCCCCCTGCATTATCGTTTGCAGGAGTTGGGTGCGGTCTTCGGTGAAAAATTTGGCTGGGAGCGAGTACTGTATTTTGAGCCGGACAAGCCCTGGCGGCGCGCAGGTGCGGATCAACGCGAATGGGGCTGGACCAAACCGCCATACTTTGAGCGTGTCGGCGAGGAACACCGCGCAACGCGCGAACGCGTCACTCTCTTTGACCTGACCTCGTTCGGCAAAATTGAAGTGAGTGGCCCGCAGGCCTTGACCCTTTTACAACGCGTCGCTGATAGCAATATGGATAAACCCGCGGGCAGCGCTATGTATACGCAATTCCTAAACACGCGCGGTGGCGCCGAAGCTGATGTTACCGTCACGCGTATCTCAGAGGATAAATTTTGGGTCGTCACAGGTTCAGGATTCATCGCCAACGATCTGGCGTGGTTGCAGATGAAGAGTCAACTGGATGAGGATGTGACGATTCGCGATATCACAACGGATTGGGCATGTCTTGCGCTGATGGGACCAAAGTCACGCATGGTTCTCTCGAAGGCGACGCAGGATGACGTCACGAATGAAGCGTTTCCGTATCTTACATCCAGGTACATCAATGTCAATGGAGTCCGCGTGTGGGCGCAGCGCGTCAGCTACGTCGGTGAGCTCGGATGGGAATTGTATATCCCGAATAATCGTGCTCTGATGGTGTGGGATATTCTGCGAGAGGCAGGCGGGGAAATCGAAATGGAAGTGGGCGGATATAAAGTGATGGATTCGCTGCGCCTTGAAAAGGGGTATCGTTATTACACGACAGATGTGACGCCATTGGAGACGCCGTATGAAGCGGGCCTGGGATTCTGCGTTCATTTGGATAAAGGCGATTTTATCGGCAAAGACACGCTGATCGAAAAAAGGAAAAATGGCTTCGCCAAAAAGTTGTGCACGCTGGTGTTGGATGAAAACGAGTTCACGCAAATTTATGGCGGCGAAGCGATCTACAATGATGGTAAAGTAATTGCCCGTATACGCAGTGGCGGATATGGATATTCTGTGAAGAAAAATATTTTGTACGCGTATCTGCCGCTGGAGTTGTCGAGAGCTGGCACGCGCGTGGATGTGGAATTGATCGAAGGCAAATATGTTGCCGAGGTGACTTCCACAGTTTTGTATGATCCCAAAGGTGAGAAGTTGCGCGCTTGATTTCGAAAGAGTTTTGACACAAAGGGCACAACATACACAAAGGAAAAACCTCTAGGCGAAACCCTGTGTTTAATACGAGTGAAAGAGAACAGCGTATAATAACCAAATGGCAAAAACATCTCCAGACTATGTCGGCTTTGGGATGCTCACACCTGTTGAGATCATGGTGCTCGAGAAACTTCCCAAACATAATACGGGCGCAATTGTAAAAGAAGTTAATCAGTTCATATTTGACGATGCTGCAATTGTGGCTTGTTTGCTGCGTCAATGGGATATGACTTCGGGTATGATTGGCACTGCATTGGGGGATGACCTGCGCGGGCACGCGCTTGCTAAGCAGTTAAAAGACTGGGGCGTAGAGGGGGACGTCCGATTTACAACCGAGTATAAAACACCCATCGAAGTGAATGTTTCTGACAGAAAAGGCGCGCGCACATATTTTTGGCAGCGTACCCCACAGATCCTGGGCACACTGGATACGGCAGATTTGTCACTCTTGCAGGATGCGCGTATCATGTATGCGGATTGGTATGATGGTGACCACATCCTGCGTGCCATTGAAGAAGCCAATAGGCTAAAAGTGCCCGTGTTCATCAATTTGGAGCATGGACATAAAGACGCCGATATATTGAAAAAATATGCAGAGCGCTCCACCTTTTGCCAGGCAGTTACAGATGCTGCGCAGCTGGGCGGAAAACGGGCGCTGGTGGGAACCGCAAGAAAATTATTGAAATCCGGGATAAAAACTGCGATCATTACGCTGGCAAGAGGTGGGTGTCTCGTCGCGCAAGGAGAGGAGATTGTCAGGGTGTATTCCCCGAAGGTAAAAGCAGTGGATGCCTGCGGCGCGGGCGCGACGTTCTCAGCGGGATTTATTTACGGTTATCTCAAAGGCTGGAATCTCGAATCTTCCGCTCGTTTCGCTACTTCCGCGGCCACGCTAAAAGTGACCCGCGCCGGTTTGCAGATGTTCCCTGTTGAACAGATTTTGGAACTGGCAGCCAGACTAAGAGTGGAGCGCTGGGCGTTCAAGAATAATCGATTCGAAATTATGGAGCGAATTCTATCCATTCCTAGGAATGTCGCTGCTCAAGGTCAGCGTGCGCAAAGACAACTCATGCGTGAATTACGCATCCCTGAGAAACGTACGACGCGTAATGTTGAAAATCCGCCGGTGAAAGTGAAACGGAAGGTTGTTTGAGGTAGTCCGTTGGTTGAGTAGTCCCGCACGATTTTCGCGGGACGTATCGAAACCAACAAGTAAGCAAAATAATTCTTGTTATATGTGGTCTCGATACGAACGAGAAAAGCGCTCGCTCTACTCGACCGCCATGGAACTATAAATTATAAGGATGTGACTTATGTCATTTGCGGAACTTCTGACGCAGGAGCAAGTTGAACGTGTTCACGAAGCATCACTCGAAATTCTTGAGAATGTCGGCTTGAAGGTGCGCTATAAGCCGGCACGCGAATTATTTGCGCACCATGGCGCGAAGACCGAAGCTGACAGTGAATTCATCAAACTTCCGCGCGAAGTGGTGGAAAAGTATCGCAAAATGGCTCCACCCAAGTTCACGTTTCACGGCCGCGATCCCAAATTCGACAAAACCATCCCTGACGATAGCCCTGTCATTGTCACGGCGAGTTCGGCTCCGGATATCATCGATCCGGTCACCGGTAAGGAAAGACGAGCAGAGTCTGGTGATATTGCGCGCATCGCGCACCTCATTAATGAACTGCCGGGCTACGATATGTTCTCCATTTCCACCCTTGCAGATGATGCACCCAGAGATCAATTTACAATTTCCAGGTTGTATCCTGCACTCAAGTACTGTCTCAAACCGATCCG
>JAXIPJ010000376.1:0-10259 GCA_045402985.1 Anaerolineales bacterium | reverse complement strand
AGGATGTTCAACCAGAGCCTGACCAGTTTCATTGCCACCGGAAAGCACATTTACCACACCATCAGGGATGCCTGCCTCTTTGATGAGTTCCGCAAACATGAGCGTAGTGAGAGGCGTGCCAGGCGCGGGCTTGAGAACGATTGTGCAACCCGCTGCCAGCGCAGGACCGATCTTCCAGGCAGCCATCATCAGAGGATAATTCCAGGGCGCGATCTGGCCGACAACGCCCACAGGCTCGCGGCGATAAATGGATGTATAGCCAGGCATGAATTCACCTGCATGGGAACCATGTGTGTCGCGCGTGGCACCGGCAAAAAAGCGCAGGTTATCCACAGCGAAAGGAATATCACCACCCAGGCTCACGTATTGATAAGGCTTGCCCGTATTCTCTGACTCCACTTTTGCAAGCGATTCAGCATTGGCTTCAAGCAGGTCCGCAAGTTTCCAGATGATTTTCGAGCGCTCGCCCGGAGATTTTTTCGACCAGCGACCATCATAAAAGGCGCGCTTGGCTGCCTGCACCGCGCGGTCCACATCTTCGCGGCTGGCATCGATTACCTCAGCAATTTCCTTCCCTGTGGTAGGGTCTTCAACAGACATGACAGTTCCACCCTTTGTATCTTCCCACTTGCCATCAATCCATAATTTGTAATTCATTATTTTCTCCTCTTCAGAGTAAGTCGGTGGTTGAGTAGCCCTGAGCAACAGCGAAGGGCATATCGAAACCACCCGTAAGTAAAGCAATCTCTGTAACAAAAGTGTTCTTGAAAACCTGTTGGTTTCGATACGGGCTTCGCCCTACTCAACCAACGAAGTATTGGTTTAAGAGTTCAAGCGAATTGCCACCATTTGAATATTGGTCATATCTTCCATGGCAAACTTGACGCCTTCGCGGCCTAATCCACTTTGACGATTACCGCCATAGGGCATGTGATCGGCGCGGAAGCTGGGCGTGTCGTTGATGATAACGCCACCAAAGTTCAAGCGCCGCACGGCTTTGAAGACGCGGTCAATATCTTTTGTAAAAACTCCCACCTGCAAACCAAACTTTGTATCATTCGCCTGTCGAAGCGCGGATTCAAAATCATCGCTGGAGATAATGGATGCAACCGGAGCAAAGACCTCCTCCGATATGACCTTCATTTCATCGTCAACATCAGCCAGAACAGTTGGATAATAGACGGTTCCATCTCGTTTGCCGCCTGTTAACACTCTCGCGCCGGAAGTTTGAGCTTCTCTGACCCAGCCCTCGATCCGATCCACTTCATGAGAATCAATCATCGGGCCAACGTCGACGCGCTCATCTAGCGGGTCGCCAACGACCATCGCTTCCGTCGCTTTGACGAATTTTTCAGAGAACGGTTCATACACCTGCTTCTGGCTGTAAATCCGTTGGACAGAAATACAGACCTGCCCGGAGTTATAGAATGCACCCACTGCACAGCGTTTGGCAACGAAATCCAGATCTGCATCCGGTGCGACTACGACAGGTGACGTATTGCCCAATTCAAGCGTGACCTTTTTGATGCCAGCCACCGAGAGGATGTGGCGTCCAATTTCAGGCGAGCCTGTGAAGGTGATCTTATCGACGCGGGGATCGGTAATCAGCCATTCGCCGACTGTACCACCTGAACCTACTACAAGGTTGAGCGCACCCGCAGGCAAGCCAGCATCCTGCAAAATCTGACACAACTTCAAAGCCGTGAGCGGAGTGGTCGAGGCAGGCTTGAGGACAAGCGTATTGCCCGCTGCGAGTGCAGGAGCTACTTTATGGGCAACCAAGTTGAGAGGAAAATTGAACGGGCTGATTGCCGCGATCACACCTACAGGACGGCGCGTCCAAAACCCAAAGTAACCTTCGCCGGCGGGAACAGCATCCAATGGGATCGTTTCGCCGTGCAGGCGTTTGGCTTCTTCAGCCGCGATCGTAAATGTACTTTGAGCGCGATCCACTTCGGCGCGGGCGAATTTGAGCGCCTTGCCAGCTTCAGCGGCAATGGTCTTCGCCAAATCATCCGCGCGTTCGCGCAGGAGCGCGGCAGTCTTCAAAAGGATTTCTGCGCGCTTATGAGATGGCATATCTGCCATCACATCTTCGGCGCGTTCTGCCGCGTCTATGGCAGCGTCCACATCTTCTTTGCGCGCGGTGGGTAATGCAGCAATGACCTTGCCATCATATTTATTTTTTACTTCCATCAATGGGCCTGCGTTCACCCATTGACCATCGATCAGGAGCTTAAATTCCATGGGTTTTCATTCCATTCTACATAGCCCAGGCAATATCAAGACGTTCCATTGTTTGAGAGGTTGGGATGCCGTTCTCAGTCCAGCCTGCGAGCTTGTAGTACGCGTCTTTAGCGATTTCAATTTCCTCGTGGGTCAGAGCAATGCCGGCTGTCGGGCCCGCTCCGCCCAAAGCCTTGAAAAATTTCTTTGGCAGTTTGTCATCCTTGCGGTCGAGTCCCTCGCGGGCATTGAAAATCCGAAAGAGATTTAATCGGCGTTCGCCAACAGCCATCAACTCATCCACGGTTACATCCCAGCCGGTGACGGCATTGATCATCGTCACAGTTTCAGCGGGTCCATAAAGAGTCCAGGCGGGGCCGTATACAAATTGACAGAGTTCGACAGAGTCAAGCATCGAATAAAAAACCTGGGTGAGATAAGCGAAGCGAACCTTTTCAGTGGTGAGGCTGTAGCCAGGTTGAGGATTGCCGAGCCCAATCATCTTGAGACGATTGAGGTTGAGATCGGCGACACCTTCCTCGTAATATGGATCATGCTCACTGGATTGATGATCTGCGCCGAAGGCGTTGACCGCGTAGATGAGGCCAAGTGAGCGTTTGGCCTGCGGCATGTGCGCAGGCGCCTCCGCACCTTTGACCGTGATGAGATATTCATCTGCACCGTTTCCCCACACTTTGGCGGCGCGCTCGGAACCCATACCAAGCGTTTTGCCAAATTCACCTTCTGCATTGAGCATCATTTCAAGCGCTTTGAGCATTGCATCGGCATCGCCAAACTTGAGTTCAAGCCCGCCTGTTTGTTCCTTGGTGATCGCACCCTTCTCGAAGCATTCCATTGCAAATGCAATGGTCGCGCCCGCCGCGATCGTATCCACCGCATATTCATTGCACATCTGATTCGCAAGCGAAATGGCCGCCAGATTATTCACGCCGCAATATGAACCAAACGTGCCAAGTGTTTCGTATTCAGGGCCGCCATATTTCGGATCCACTTTGTATGCGCCCTCCTTGATCTCAACCACGCGCTTGCAACGGACGACACACGCATAGCAGGTATCGCGCGCTTTCAAAATTGTTTCCACCATGCGCACGCCGCTAATATCTTCGCAATGTTCAAACTGACCTTCGTTATAGTTGCGTGTGGGCAAAGTGCCAGTCGTATTTTGGAATAAGACAACTGTTGCCGTTCCTTCCGCGGCGAGGCCAGGCATATCCGGGTTGTCGGGCAGAATTTTGGGGCCGGTCTTGTTGAGGGCGATCAATGCCTTGCTATCAGCAAGAGTCGGTTTCTTTCTACCGCGCACAACAACTGCCTTGAGATTCTTGGATGCCATCACAAGGCCCATGCCTGTGCGTCCATTATTCCGATTCGCCATCGAGACCAGCGATGAGAAAATCACGCCCTTTTCCGCGGCCGGTCCATGTTGCAAAACCTCAATTTTTTTATCTCCGAGTTCTTCCTGCAAGATCTGCTCCACATCCCCCGTCTTCAAACCAAGTAAATGCGCAGCGTCACGCAACTCGAACTCACCGTCTTTGATCCAAAGATAAACAGGCTTCTCAGACTTGCCTTTTATTACCAATCCATCTATGCCCGCGAACTTTAACTCTGCCGGGAAAAATCCTCCACTTTGAGAATCACCGATACCGCCGCTGATAGGCGATTTTGCATTCGCATTGATCCTGCTTTGGCCAGAGATTGCCGCGCCTGTTGTTACACCAGTCATTAACGTCAATACATTATCGGGGCCAACAGGATCCGCGCCCTTCGGCATGTCGCGCAAAATGTAGTACATGCCCATCGCTGAACCGCCCATATATTTGCGATAGAATGCCTCATTGGGCTCCTCAATTGTGAGCGTGCCTTCCGTCAAATCCACGTGCAATATCTTGCCGTTATATCCGTTTGGCATGGCGATCTCCTTGAGTTGCATAGATTATACAGTTCGATTTCACTTTATTCAAGCAGCCCTTGCTTAAGGTCAGTTTATATCAGAGAACAGCTAGAGCACTTATAAGGTTCTAAATCTTTTGCCGCGAATTACGCAAATTTTCACGAACAGTCATTACGAATCCTTTAGCGCCTTCTCTTCCGGTTTCGGTTTCGAACCGATCTCCACCATCTGCAACTGCACCTGATACCTTTTTTCGCCGATCTGGATCTTGGCCATCCCAAAAAAGCCTCTTGAACCCGTTTTGAAGAGTTTTTGTTCGGCGGTCAACATGCCGACTACTTTGTCATTGTCCTTGATCTCAACTGAAAGCATGATGATTCTCCTTAAGTAAAGTGCCTCAATTTGTCATATCCTTGATTCCATAGGGAAACCCGTACTCAGCCATCTTTTCCATAAATGGGACTGGGTCGAAGGCCTCGGGGCCTAACACGCCTGCGCCTCCCCAAAATCCATGCTCGATCAGATCCATTGCAATGACAGGACTGAACGCGGTCTGTGCGACGACTGCCTGGCAACCCAAAGTTTCCATACAGTGCTGGTTATCTGCCACCTGATACAGATATACTTCTTTTTTCTTTCCATCTTTCGTGCCTTTCACCCACGTGCCCGCACAGGTTTTGCCGTGCATCTTTTCGCCGAGATGAGCAGGGTCCGGCAGGGAGGCTGCAACCACATCACGCGGTGCAACGTCCATACCTTTTACTTTTATTTTTTCCTTATTATCCAGACCTAATTTGTGAAGCATCTTTAGTACGCCAATAAATTCATCGCCAAGCCCATATTTGAATGTGACGCGCTTTGTTTTCAGCCAGCGCGGTACAAGCAGCACTTCCTCATGTTCCACGTTGACCACATCCATTGGGCCAATGCCCTCTGGAAAATCGAAGGTCTCATGTTCAGAAAATGGCTCCGTTGTAAACCAGCCTTTATCCTTTTCCCAAATGATGGGCGGATTCAGACATTCTTCAATGGTCGTCCAGATCGAAAAGCTGGGAGCGAAGTCGTAGCCATCAATCGTGATATTCGCGCCATCACGGATGCCGATCTCCTCGATCTCATCGAAGAGATGATCCTGGGCGTAACGCGCGAACACGTCCGCCATGCCCGGTTCCACGCCGAAGCCGACCAGCGCCAGCAAACCTTTCTCTTCCCACTCTTTGGATCTGTTGAATTGATAATCGCCCAGTTTAATACCGGTCAGATGGAAAGGGTCGGTTGGATGCGGCTCGGACAGGGTCATTGCCATATCCATGTATTTCACGCCAACATTGTAAGCCGCATCGAAGATCTGTTTGTTGAAGACCGGGTCAACGGCGTTCATGATCAGGTCTACATTGTATTTCCTTGCAAGCGCTTCAACATTTTCCTGTTTGCTTGCATCAATGGATTCAACAGGGAATCGATCCTCATCCCCTAATTTCTCCTGCACTTCTTCTGCACGTTTCACGTTGTAATCTGCCAGCACCATCAATTCCATCCACGCGCGTGGTTTTGCAATTGCGGCTATAGCTTCCCCTACTCCCCCCACTCCTACGAGTAAAACTCGCATAAACTCCTTTCGAATGGCTCCGCGGCCCGTCGTGTTGCGGGCGTAGACAAGTTTGTTGAAGCAGGACCCGCCTCAAGTCAAAAATGAAGCGGGAATATTGCGAGACTGGAGATTGGAATATTATTCCAATCTCCAGTCTTCTATTTTGTGATTTTACGAGCTTCCGACGGCGGCTTTGAACTCAGTCCAGATGCGGTCGTAGAGTTCCAATGCAGGTCCCACGTCTTCGATCCACTGCAAACTCTCTGCAACTTCTGCAGACGGATAAATGCCTTCATTGGCAAGCATTTCCGGGTCAATGAACTCTTTGGAAGCTTTGTTAGGTGTGGCATATCCGACCCATTCCGCATTTTGCGCAGCGATGTCAGGATATTGAGTATAGTTCATGAAGACCATGGCAGTATAGGCATTCGGCGCGCCGACAGGTACTGCCATATTATCCTGCCAGATTGTGCAACCTTCGCTCGGAATGACGTAAGCGATCCCTTCACGGCCGCCAGAATCAGGCAAGCCAGCCAGGATCGCGTCGCCCGTCCAGATATGAGTCAGTACCGTTTCGCCTGAAATGATCAGATCATCATTGGTCTGGCTATCATATGCCTTGACACACTTGGACTGTTCGATGAGCAGGTTCTTGGCTTCTTCGAGATGAGCGGGGTCAACATCATTGATGGAGTAACCCAAATACATGAGTGCCGCACCAATCGTTTCGCGTTCATCATCCAGCATGCTGATCTTGCCGCAATAGGGCGAATTCGTATCGAACATCATGCTCCATGAATCCTTGACATCGGTAACCTCATTCGTATCCACCGCGAAGCCTGATGTGCCCCAGAACCACGGAACGGTATATTTTTGGTCGGGATCAAAATATTGATTGACGTTGAGCGGCTCCATATTCTGGATATTGGTGATGACGTTGTAATCCAGTTCCATCAACATGCCTTCCGAGACTAGGATCTGCACCATGTAATCTGAGGGGACCACAATGTCATAATCCGCGCCACCCGCTTGTAGCGTGGCAAGCAGGGTTTCATTCGAGTCGAAGTTCGTTTCTGTAATCTTCACCCCACACTCCTCCTCAAATTGAGTCTTGATATCGGGGTCAATATATTCAACCCAAGTGTAGAGGAATATCTCATCTGCCAGTTGTGACTTGTCGCCACAGCGTTCAGATGTCTCGCCTCCAGTTGGGGCCTCAGTTGCCTGAGGTGCTTCAGTTGCTGGTGGCTCAGTAGCTTGTGACGCTTCGGTAGCTTCCATTTCAGTTGCAACCGGTTCGGTCCCAGTGGCGGGGCCGCAGGCAGCCAACATCAATGAAACAAGCACAATCATGTAAATCAGCGTTTTCTTCATTTTCTTCTCTCCTTTTTGAATTTTAGATCTCTCGCATTCCGAGAGAACGACAAATGGATTTTAGCGCATTTTCGAGCAGACATCACCTCCTTACCAGTAATAGGAATGCCGATAAATATGCCGCTGAAGCAGTAACAAAAACGGCAATCCATGCAAGAATTTTTCCTGACAGGTTGGCTTCGTTCAATTCTTCGCGATACGATTGATACGAACGCCACATCCAGATGAAAGCAGCCAGCATTAAAAGACGGACGATCAAGCCGCCCACCGTGAATGCTGCAAACAAGGCTGGCAGACTGAACAATCCATAAAGCCCAATGCCCAGAGCTGTGCCAACCGACATCGCACGTGTGTATAGCGCGCCACCGTTCTGCGCCGTGAGTGAAAGACCTACCAGGCCAATGGAGGCAAGCAACAGTGCAGTTGAGAGCGCGTTGATTTCAGGCGTCACACCGCGGCGAACCAGTGAGTAAATATACAATGGCATTGTTTGATCCCGAATGCCTTTGGTAAACGCGGTAATCAGGTAATCATCCAATGACAAGGTGAACGCCATCAATGCGCCGCCGATAATACCTGGCATCAGCAAGGGCAATGTGACGCGCTGGAAGGTATTCCATTCGTCCGCGCCCAAATCTGCCGCGGCTTCTTCGAGCGTTTTATCAAAATCAGCGAGACGGGCACGCACGATGACATACACAAAAGGAATGTCGAAGGCGATGTGGGAGATGGTGATGGTCGGCAGACCTGTTGAGGCCCTGATCCCGAAAACGTTTTCCATGAACGGGAACAGCGCCTGATTGAAGTACAACAGCAAAGCGATACCCATTACAATTTCAGGGATAACGATCGGGAGGTAAAGATTCGCGTCGAAAGATGTCCTGAGTTTGAAGCGGTAACGATCCATCGCAAGCGCGGTCATTGTTCCGATAATCGTAGCGACGATTGTAGTGATCAGGCCCACCAGCAGACTGTTGCGCGCCGCATCCAGCAATTCTTCATTGTTTGCGAGAGACGTATACCACTCGGTGGAGAAGCCCGTGAACAATGCGACCGAACGCGTATTGTTGAACGAGAAGATGATAAGGATAACCACTGGCAGGTAGATAAACCCGAATACCAGCGCGGCATTTGTTCCCAACAGCCAGTTGCCTATGCGCGCTGTCAACCTCACCTGCTGACGGGGCATGGCAGGCAGATTCGTGGTCACATTGCCCTCCTGGTCTCTTCAGTGCTGGAACGGAAGTATGCGATCACACCGATCAACACCAACAGCATCAACATCAGGGACATGGCCGAACCGAAGGGCCAGTTACGCGACACTCCAAACTGACGGTTGATGAGAGTCCCGATCATTTCGATCTTGCCGCCTCCCATGATGTCTGGCGTGATGAACGCGCCTACAACCGGCACAAACACCAGTACGAGCGCGGCGACAACACCCGGCAGAGTCAGCGGCAACATCACCCGCAGAAACGCGCGCGCCGGTGATGCACCCAGATCGGCGGCGGCCTCCATGAGCGTATGATCAAATTTTTCAATCGAGGCGTACATTGGCAAAATCGCGAAGGGCAGGTAGCCGTAAACCAAACCGACCACTACCGCGAATTCATTGAAAAGCAGATCAAGCGGCTGATTGACGAGTCCAAAATTCATCAGGAACGAGTTGAGCAAACCCTCTGTGGCGAGCACCTGTTTGAGCGCATACGTGCGGACGAGGAAATTTGTCCAGAACGGAATGATGACCAGGATCATCAACGCGTCGCGCCAGACCTGTTTTTGTTTCGAGATGAAATAAGAGAGAGGGTAACCAAGGAGGATGCACCACAACGTCACAACGAGACCAATACGAACAGAGTGACCAAAGATCCCCAGATAAAGGAACGGGTCACATTCGGGGCCTGCGAATTCCGATGAACAGGCATTGAACAGTTGAGCATAATTATCGAGCGTGTACACAGGCGGAAGCCGGATGCTGCCCGCCCGGCCACGTTCTACAAAACTGATGAATAGCACGATCAATATCGGCAGATTGAAGAACAGCAATATCCACAGCGCGCCTGGACCCAATAGACCAAAGAGTTGGAATCCTTTTTTATTGCGGAAGTATTTAAGCATAATATTCTCCGCCTACTCTGTGAGAATACGCGGTGATATGTGTGTGAACGAAACAGCTACTTCATCACCTGTCTGCGCATTCTCTTTGTTTGTCTGTGCTATGTTCTGCGCGCGCACACGCGCTTTTTGTCCGCCCGGGAAGCGCACTCCATAATGCGTGTCTGTCCCAATGTAGATGACCTCTTCGACGCGGCCCTTGATGTTATTCCCATCTTTGGTCTCAGTGTTCAAGCGAAGTTTTTCGGGTCGCACCGCAACGCTGACATGCTGACCGTTTGTAAAGGTTCGACTCGACTCGACGTATACCGTTCCCGTCCCGGGTAACTCAACTTCGACAAAGGAACCGTTCTGCCCTTTTACAACTCCATCGAGAAAATTTGTTTCGCCTATAAAATCCGCCACGAATTTGGTTGCCGGACGCTCGTAGATCTCTTCAGGCTTCCCGATCTGGAGTGCGACACCCTTGCTCATGACCGCGATACGGTCGCTCATGGTAAGCGCTTCCTCCTGATCGTGTGTCACGTAGATGAAAGTAATTCCCACTTCGCGTTGTAAGGTCTTGAGTTCCAATTGCATTTCTTTGCGCAGCTTCAGGTCGAGCGCGCCGAGAGGCTCGTCGAGGAGTAGCACTTCTGGTTTGTTGATTAAAGCACGGGCAAGAGCGATGCGTTGCTGCTGTCCACCAGATAACTGTTTGGGCCTGCGCATCTCCATGCCTGGCAGGCGGACCATATCCAATGCTTCTGAAACACGCATGGAGCGTTCGGCTCTTGGAACTCTTTTCATCTGAAGACCAAACTCAATGTTTTGTTCCACCGTCATGTGAGGGAAGAGCGCATACTGCTGAAACACGGTATTGACAGGGCGCTGAAAAGCGGGCACCTGACTCATATCCTTGCCATGAATGAGTATCTTTCCCTCTGTGGGCAATTCAAAACCGGCGATCATTCGCAGAGAGGTTGTCTTACCGCAGCCTGATGGACCAAGCAAGGAAAAGAATTCGCCATCTTTGATCTGCATGGTGACATGATTTAC
>JAXIPJ010000206.1:0-9982 GCA_045402985.1 Anaerolineales bacterium | reverse complement strand
CGAATTGCATTGATCCGCAAGGTTGCCGAAAAACTTGGAGTCTCGGTTGGCATTCTGCAGGATCTGCAAGGGCCAAAGATCCGTGTGGGTGCGCTTACGAAGATCATTCAGCTCTCTGAAGGCGAAACGGTGATCCTACATGCGACTGGGACTGTCCCTCCTGATGACAGAGGCACAAAGATACCTGTGGATTTTCGTCAACTTTTCGATTCAGTTCGGACCTCAGACCGGCTTCTGCTCGATGATGGCCGGCTTACGCTGGAGGTTGTTTCCGTCAATAAAGAGCGCAACGCGCTGACAGCTAAAGTCATTATCGGTGGGCTGTTAACTTCACATAAGGGGATCAACCTGCCTGGGGTGCGTTTGCGTATTTCTGGATACACAGAAAAAGATAAAGCAGATCTCGCCTTTGGCTTGTCACAAAACGTGGATGCCGTTGCAATCTCGTTCGTTCGCACAGCAGAAGATATCAAGAAAGTTCGTTATGCCATGGAGCGATTATCGAATGGGAAACGGCTCCCATTGCTCATTGCCAAGCTGGAAAAGCCCGAAGCGCTTGATAACCTGGATGCAATTCTTGATAACGTGGATGGAGTAATGGTGGCGCGTGGTGATCTTGGTGTGGAACTTCCCCCTGAACGCGTACCTGTTTTTCAAAAATATATCATCCGCACTGCAAACGCGCGTGCCAAGCTGGTGATCACTGCCACGCAGATGCTCGAATCGATGATCATGAATCCGCTGCCGACTCGCGCCGAAGCTTCAGATGTGGCAAATGCCGTCTTTGACGGCACAGATGCAGTGATGCTTTCCGCTGAAACCGCGGCGGGGAAATATCCGGTTGAATCGGTTCAGATGATGAATCGTATCGTGCGCGAGGCCGAGATCCATTTCCTGGAATGGGGAGCGGAACAAAATGTGAATGGCTTCGAGCAAAGTGACGCGGCTTCGATGGCGCGCGCCGCGCAGGCGCTGGCCAATGATAAAAATGTAACTGCAGTGGCTTGTTTTACTACACAGGGAAAAACTGCCTGGTTGATGTCCAAGATCAGGCCGCGTGTGCCGATCATGGCGTTTACCCCGAATCAGGATACTTATCGTCGTCTGTCTTTTATGTGGGGCGTCAGCCCGCAGCAGGTACAGTTTGCGAACTCGCTCGAGGAAATGCTAGACCACGTAGACGCGGCCCTGATGCGGTCCGATGTCGTTCAGCCTGGCGATCAGGTTGTGCTGGTGTGTGGTTTTCCTGTTGGCGCTCTACGTCCCCCAAATATGGCTCTGTTACATACAGTGGGGGAACGATAAGATTAGTTATTTTAACCAAAGATATTGATAAGGAGCTAGCTTCATGCCAAGACTTCCGTTGTCTGAAGAAAATTCTTTTTGCGAAAGAAGGTCGGTCAGTGATTTGGCTGACTCTTTTATTTTCAACTGAACTTTTTGCTCCACATTACTCAGGTTGTGAATCGCCAGGATCTTCTCGCCGCTATATGTTCGTTGAAACCCGGCGATGTTGTCATTCCCACCGTCCATCCATTCGAATTCTCCCCTGCCAAAAGCGTGTTGTCCTTTTCTTATGGCTATCATGTGACGGATGGTTTTCCACATTGAGTCCGAATCCCCGCGCTGAATATCCACATTAATACGCGCTGGCCCGTAAACCTCGTCATCTATGATGGGGGAGTATAAAGATTGGATAGGCGCTGCAGAAAAGCCTGCGCCAGATTCCGTATTCCATTGCATTGGTGTGCGGACGCCGTTTCTGTCTGTCAGCCAAATGTTATCACCCATACCAATTTCATCTCCATAATACAGAATTGGCGATCCGGGGAGTGTAAAGAGCAGAGAATGGACAAGTTCGATTTTTCGCCGATCGTTATCAAGAAGTGGTGCGAGGCGGCGGCGAATGCCGAGATTAAGTTTCATGCGCGGCTCAGGCGCGTATTGTTCCCACATCCATTGCCTTTCCTCCTCAGTAACCATTTCAAGCGTCAGTTCATCATGATTACGCAGGAAAATGCACCATTGGCAATTTTCAGGGATGGACGGCGTGCGGCGCAAGATATCAGCCATATCGTTTGCCGTGCCTTTTTTCAAGGCCATGAAAATACGCGGCATGATGGGAAAGTGGAACCCCATATGAAATTCATCATCATTGCCGAAGTATGGTCGAACGTCGGCGGGCCATTGATTGGCTTCACATAAAAGGATTCGGCCGGGATAATGCTGGTCTATGAAGGCGCGTAAATTTTTTAGATAGCCATGTGTCTCTGGTAAATTCTCACAGTTGGTACCTTCGCGTTCAAAAAGATACGGAACTGCATCTGCGCGGAAACCGTCAATGCCCAGATCGAGCCAGAAACTGGCAACTCTGAACATCTCCTCCTGCACTTTGGGATTGTCATAGTTCAAGTCGGGCTGGCTGGCGTAGAAACGGTGCCAGTAATATTGTTCTGTCTTTTCATCCCAGGTCCAGTTGGAAGGCTCTGTATCGAGAAAGATAATGCGCGCGCCCTCATATTTTTGATCAGTGTCGCTCCAGACGTAGTAATCGCGGTATGGCGAATTGCGGTCTGAGCGTGAGGCCTGAAACCACGGATGCTCATCCGAAGTGTGATTCAGTACCAGGTCGGTAATGACACGGATCTCACGGTCGTGCGCTTGCTTGATCAATACCTTGAAGTCATCCAATGAGCCGAAGGTTTCTGCAATATTGTAGTAGTCAGCGATATCGTACCCATCGTCCTTCAGAGGCGAGGGGTAAATGGGCATAATCCAAATGCAGTCCACGCCAAGGGTTTGCAGATAATCCAGTTTTTCGGTCAGCCCGCGTAAATCACCGTTGCCATCGCCGTCACTATCTTTAAATGCGCGTACAGAAAGTTCATAGAAGACGGCATCCTTATACCAGAGTGTTTGATCCATAAGATAGTTGTATTTTGATTTTACCCCTTAACGGCACCTGCCAGCATACCGCGCGAAGTGATTCTCATGGGAGAAGTCAATAGATACGGAGAAACATTAATGTTTTTCTATATTGGATATCATGAGTCCAAGCCCAATCAGGACTCCCCCAACCAAGAAGAGAGGTGTAATCGCTTCTCTCAGAAATACCCAGCCAAGCAATATTCCAACGACGGGCTGTGCGAAAAATGTCAGTGACGCCGCGCCCGCATCCAGGATGGCGAACGCGGTATTCCACAGGATCATTGCCAGCGCGGTGGATATGACGCCGAGAAAAAGCACGCCTCCAACTACCCCCAGGCTAATCTCTCCAACCCCGGCAGTGGACAACTCCCAAACGCCCGCAGGGATGACAACTGGCAGGCCGCCGAGGAAAGCGATCAGGCTGAAAGGAAGAATATCCAGACTCTGCGTCATCTTGCGGACAAGCACGGAATATAACGCCCACGTGATGGCTGCACCCAATAACAACAGGTTCCCAATAAATAATTCGGGATTCAATTGTGCGGAACGCGGATCTATTACTGCCACCACTCCGCAGGTGGCCAGTAGCAATGCAATGAGTCTTCGTAAAGTGATTTTCTCGCTAAGCAGCATCCATGCAAACACCAGGATAAAGGCTGGCGTGGCGGATGTCACCAGTGAGCCGTTCGCGGCAGTGGATAGTTTCGTTCCCAGAAATTGCAAACTCAACGAAATGCCATAGCCCACGAACCCGACTCCCACAACTTGCGGAAATTGCCTTCGAGAAAATTTCGGAAAGCCGCGCATTGCCAGAACGATTGCAAGTGTGAGTATGCCCAGGATGAGTCGCAGTGAAACCAATGTAAATGGTGGGATGATCTCAAGCACCACTTTGCTAACCACATACATACCGCCCCAAATGGATGCCGCGCCAAGCCCACAGAGGATGCCAATGAGAGTTTTGTTATTCAATTGTTAGAACCGGCTGTCTTGTAATATTTTTGTGCCAATCTCATGCACATACATTTCGGCTCTATTTACAAATTCCATTTTCTCCAAATATCTCCGGTGAATGGCACTTCCGCCCTCCGAGACGAAACGACGGATACCACGCTGAATGAAGAAGGCTGCATTCTCCTCAAATATAAAACGTGCCACCTGAAAATCACGATAATTAGGGATGACATAATCGAGTTGCACATGGGCTTCTTCGCCATGTACCTTTACGATAAACAGGCCTGCAGGCATCATGTTACGCAAAATGAAAAAGCAGAGTAAGTCTTCCGCGATTTTATGAGTGTAGCTTGGAATAATTTCGGCAATATCGTCCTGGTGGAATTCTACAAAGGCGCGCAAGTATTCACTATTCGGGGAGACTTCAAGAAAGGTGAAGAAGTCTTTTTGCCTCCACATTTGGAAGAGATAATACAGGTCAATGCAAACGATAAGACCGTTTAGAAAAGCAACCGGGTATGCGCCCAGTAAAACCCCATAAATGGTAAAGAACAGCGCGCCGAACAGGTTAATGATTCGCAGGCGCAATAGTGATCTCATCATTAATGAAACTGCGACGAGGATCGATCCGAGATAACCAATGAGTTCCACCGAATTAATATTCATGTCTTATTCAATATCAAAGGATTTTTTCCGCAGGCGTTTGGTATCTGCTTTTATTCTTTTTGCTTTCAGGCGTTTCGTTTTTGATAAAGCGGTGGGCCTGGTCTGCTTCCGCGGCTTAGGGGGGACGAACGCCTTTCGGACAAGTTCAACAAATCTTTGAAGTGCGTCTTCGCGGTTCTGCTCTTGAGTGCGGAAGCGTTTTGCTTCGATCAGCAATATACCTTCACTGCTCATCCGTTTACCTGCAATGTGGATCAAACGCGTCTTGGCATCTTCAGGCAATGTGGAGTGCGTTACATCGAAGCGCAGTTGAACAGCCGTCGCCACCTTGTTGACGTTCTGCCCTCCAGGCCCGGAGGCGCGGATGAAATCGAGTTGCAGCTCGCGTTCGTCTATATTGAAAGTGGGAGTGATTTGAATCATATCAAAACCCCTCTCCTTTAGGAGAGGGGCAGGGGTGATGTCAAAACATCAAAGCGTTGATCTTGTCGATCATAGCGGGAGCCGGCCTGAGGTCCGATTCGGTGAGACGGTTGAGTGGCGTATCCACCAGTTGATAGGTATCGGCCAACGTCGGCTTATCTGTTGAGATGTAGATCAATCCCGTTAGCAGCCAGTTATTGCGTTGAGCTTCTTCGAGCACGCGCAGGGCTTCAAAACGATCGGTTGGGTTGTGATGCTTTTCCAGATTTTTCAGAACGATGATCGAACCGTCGTGCATGGCAACTTCGCGGATCTCGCCATCCTTCAATTCTGTGTCGAGCATGATCTCTTTGCGCGGCGGGATGTATGTAATGTCGTGCAGCGGCTCTTCATGCTCCTTGCCCCACGCATAAGAGTAATGGGCGTCTTCGTTGTTGTTGAATGTAACGCACGGACTGATGATATCGAGCACGGCGAGGCCATCATGTGCGAAGGCGGCTTTGATGAGTTCCTTCACCTGCTTGGGGTTGCCCGCAAACGAACGCGCCACAAAAGTGGCATTCGAGATAACGGCTTCCATGCACAGATCAATGGGCATGTAAGCATTGGTGCCCTGCTTCTTTAACTGTAGGCCTCTTTCCGCGGTCGCGGAGAATTGGCCTTTGGTGAGACCATACACGCCATTATTTTCGATGATGTAGACCATGTCCACATTGCGGCGCATAATGTGCTTGAACTGGCCCATGCCGATGCTGGCCGTGTCACCGTCGCCGGAGACCGCCACGCCTTTGAGTTTGTGATCACCGAACAGCCCGCCAGTCGCGATCGATGGCATGCGTCCATGCAAGCTGTTGAAGCCGAAGGAGCGGTTCATAAAATAGGTGGGGCTTTTGCTCGAGCAACCAATGCCGCTGAACTTCAGCACATCCTCAGGTAAAACGTTGAGTTCATACATGGCAGAGATGATCTGATTCGAGATCGAATTATGCCCGCAGCCCTGGCATAATGTGGTAGGGTTGCCGCGGTAGTCGTTCTTTGCGAGCCCCACCAGGTTTAGATTGACTGGTGCTCCAGCCATCGGAAGTTGAGACATTAGTTGGCTCCTTTCGAACCGTTATTCGCGGGTTCCATTATTGGTGCAGCGGATTCTTGTACGCCCTCAGCGCCATTTGCTTTTGCCAGAATCCCTTCACGTACCCATTTTGCGGAGGCGGGCATTCCATCACCAAACGCAACGGATTTGAGACTCAGGGCGGCCTCTGGATACGCCAATGACAGCAACTTGTGCAGCTGCCCATCACGGTTCATTTCCACAACGTAGATCTGGTCATGCGTTCTGACGAATTCATCCACGTCCGGAGTGAAAGGCACAGCGCGCACGCGCAGGAAACTGGTCTGCATGCCGTACTTATTTTCCAGCTGGATGCGTGCTTCGTTGATGGCGGATTCAGTTGAACCGTAGGCGATGATGCCGATCGTTGCGCCTTCGGTCATGTGCTTAACAGATTTGGGCAGATATTCCTTGGCGGTCACAAACTTTTTCTTAAGGCGTTCCATGTTGCGCTGGAAGACAGCATTGTCTTCCGTATAGCGCGCCTGCTCATCGTGACCCGTCCCGCGTGTGAAATAGGAACTGAGTGGATGTTTGTTGCCGGGGATCGTGCGATAGGGAATTCCATCGCCGTCCTTATCGAGATAACGACCCCAGTTGCCTTTCAGTTCTTCGAGGTCTTTTTCCCAGAGCACCTTGCCGCGGTCCATGGGCGTATCGGGATATTCAAAAGGTTTGCTCATCCACTGGTTCATGCCCATATCAAGATCAGACAGAACGAAAACGGGCGTCTGCAAACGTTCAGCGAGATCGAAGGATTGCCAGCCGAAATCGAAGCATTCATTGATATTGCCCGGAAGCAAGATAATTGTTTCGCTGTCACCATGCCCAATGGTCGTGACGAAGGTGAGGTCTGCCTGTGAGGTGCGCGTGGGCAAGCCAGTAGACGGCCCGATGCGCTGCACGTCCCAAACTACGAGGGGAACTTCGGCATAATAAGCCAGACCTGCAAATTCGGTCATAAGGCTCAAGCCTGGCCCGGAAGTGGACGTCATGGCACGTAATCCACTCCAGCCCGCGCCGACTGTCATGCCAATGGCGGCTAGTTCATCCTCCGCTTGAACGACAGCGTAGGTGTATTTGCCGTCTTCGCGTTTGCGTAACATTGGGAAGTAATCGATCATGGCTTCGGCCAGCGACGATGCAGGCGTAATGGGATACCACGCCACGAATTGCGCACCACCAAAGATCGAGCCGATGGCGGCGGCTGTGTTGCCATCTGCCATAATGAGCCCATCAGTTTTGTCCATGGGCTCAAGCCAGAATGGGTCTTTCTTTTCGAGATTCGCCTGCGCCCATTCTGAACCAGCTTTCACCATCTTGAGGTTCATGTCAATTGGCTTTTGTTTGCCTTTGAAGTGGAAGTTCAATGCGGCATGAATGGTCTCAAAGTCAATGCCAATCATATGTGAGAGTACACCCACGTAAACCATGTTGCCAACCAGATCGCGGAAATCGGATGGGATACTTGTATCACTGCGCACAAGCTGTTTAATGGGCATGGGATAAATAGCGATGTCCGTGCGCGTGACCGGCTGTTTGATATCGTCAGCGTAGAAAAATGCTCCGCCGGACGCGACAGACGCCAGGTCGCGTGTGAACGAGTCGGGGTTGATGGCCACTACGATCTCCTGCTCCTCACGTCTGCCGAGGAAGCCATCCTTGCTGGCGCGGATCGTATACCAAGTGGGCAGTCCCTGAATGTTGGAGGGGAAGAGGTTCTTTCCTGAAACAGGGATACCCATCTTGAAGATGGCGCGCAGGATCGTGTTGTTGGCGGTGGAACTGCCTGAGCCATTCTTTGTTCCGACGATGATCGAAAAATCGTTTATTACTTTTTCCATGGTGCTCCTAATGTTTTATATCATTGCGAGTCTTCGAGAAGCAGTCTCCTTATCGATTGGAGGATTGCTCACCTGCACTGCACCACACCTGCCCCGGAGGGCGGTGCCGGGGAACGCAGTGCGGTGCAAGTGTCGTCGGGCTAAAGCCGACCTCGCAATGACATGTAATCTACGGCCTGTGATACAGAAGATCAGTATGGGCGACGAGCGCATCATACCCAGCTTTGAGATCATTATTGCAGATCGCTTCAACCATTTTCTGATGATACTGCCAGACTTCCTGTAAATATTCATAGCCGCCCGCGAACACGTTCAGCTTCACCGCCTCATAAGCATCCCAATAAGCTTCAAGGATACCAGTGACGAACGGGTTCTCAAGCTGGCTGTAGATGAGCAAATGCAAAGTGCGGTGTTCCTCATGTGGCACTTGTATGGGCGTGCGGCGAAGTTTGTCCCATGCCCGTGTTACCAGCGATTGCAATTCTTCCCTATCTTTGTCTGTTAACTTTTGAACAGCTTCATGCCAATATGCGAATTCAACATGATTACGAAGTTCGGAATATTTTTCGAAGTGACCATCACCAAGCGCCAGCGCGTAACCCAGACTCTGACGTATGGCAGGTGTGAACGAAAAGGGGCGACGCCTCGTGCCTCCACGTCCAGGCTTGACTTCCACTAAACCGAGCGCGCGCGCCACTTCCAACTGTTCGCGCAGAGACGCGACACTAACGCCCAGTTCCTGGCTCAACTCGTTCAACGTAGGAAGTCCGTTCTCAGCCTCTTCGTCTGTGGCAAGATAGCGGAGAAATTCAGAAATATCGGGGGAAGCGCGTTCTCGAAGTATCATATTGCTTGTCTCATTAATTACTGATCTTTTTTGAAATAACTTGCAGGCTGAAAATCAATTTCCTATTTCAGATATGCATGTGACACTGAGCAAGTCCGATTAATCAGATTAATTAGAGTATATGACGGTTTTGGAGGGAAGTCAAGAATTATGGCTGTTGTGAGATGGAAATGTAATAGTTTGAGGGGCTAAAGAATCAAGTGTCAGGTGTCAAGTTCCCGCGTGCCATGCTCCGTACGCCATCCTCGGCGCAGGATTTTTTGGAAAACGCCGCCGCCCACAGGCTGCTCTGCAAAAGACGGTGGCTTGAGTTTAATGAGGAGATTTGCTTTGATGAGCCATAATTTTAAAGCTCTATCAGTGTCAACTATCATTGTGAACCAATTCAAGCAGATGACTTTCAATATCCTGCCAGGGCAATGTAAGGTCAATAGACTCCACCCTCATTACGTGGTCTTGTAATTCAATTCTTTCTGAAAAGCTGTCATGGATGACTGGGTATAGCAGGATGCCTGTGCCAGTGCGATGCGCGTCTGATAAATGTTCCTGTGACCTCAAGTAGGCATACAACTGATAGAGATGTGACGAATCAAATACTTCCTTGCCCCATTGATTCTCGATGAAGCTGTGCGCTGTAAATTTTGTATCCAGAATTATCAATTGTCTGGATGATCTTTCCTGCAGAACAAGATCAGGCTTCATGGATGGCAGGTATTTATTGGCTTGTTTCTCATGCCATTCCAGTCGCTTTTGTGTGGACACATCCCATCCATACAAATGGATGCGATAAAAGTTTGCCACAAATCGTTCGTAGACTTTATATAGCAGCAGTGCATCACGGTTGAGCGCGGGCAGATGATTGCCTCCCGCTGATTCACTTGGCATCTGACGTTGCAGAATGAGCGCGCAGATCGACAGCATGAGGCGGTAATCACTGTCGTTGCGGCCCAGCTGCTGTCTGTGGATCAGGTCAGGGGTGAGCTCGATGAGGTCGATGCCGTCGAGGCTGCGAGTGAGTCGCCTCAGGCTGTGGCGCAGTTGATTGGCGGAATCAGCCTCAGGTCCGAATTGACCCGCCTGAATCAATCTGGCAAGCGTGGTGCGGATGATCTGATTTCTGGGAGCATTCGCGCTGTATGACTGAAATTCACAGGAAGCCTGACCACGTTCGAATGTACGATTTTTGAGGCTATCTGCGAAATTGATGCG
>JAXIPJ010000468.1:0-14885 GCA_045402985.1 Anaerolineales bacterium | reverse complement strand
GGGCTGGAGATCTCAATCAGAACAGCTTGCACACCAATGGCGATCAGCAGAAAGGCGATATTGGGATCAGTGAGCGTGAGCAGGAACTGTTCGATAAAACTTATATTGAGAGATTGCGTCCGCACGTTATTTGTATTGAGCGTGCGTGACTCATTGTTAACATGAACGGTAAATTCATTCAGTGCTTGCAGTAGATCTTCAAGATCATCGGCGATGAAATCGATCAGATGCACTTCGAGAGCTTCAGTTGCGGTCACGGCTTTGGCTTCATCGATCATTGATTCGGCAAGTTCAAGCGCCTGTGTGCCGCGTGGCCTCACATAGTCCCGTATGGCCGCTTTGGTGATTTCCTTCACCTTGGCTTCCGCGGTTGAATTCAGGTTTTCGCCCGAACCGCTGATCGGGCTGGACGCGCCGATGGATGTCTCCGGAGCCATTGCGGAGGCATGACCTGCCATGGTGATCATGGCGCCAGCACTCCCCGCGATCGCGTTCCTGGGCGCTACGTAGATCACAACAGGCACAGTGCTTGCGCGGATCTCCTTGATAATTTCGAGCATTGTCTCAATGCTTCCGCCCGGTGTATTCAGTTGAATAATAAGCACTTCTGCGTTGCGTTGATTTGCCGTTTCAACCCCCCGCTTCACATACTCCAACATGGCTGGCATGATCGGCCCGTCCGCGGTCATGACGATGGCGAGCGGTTCAGCGCTTTGAGCGCGCGCAGGCTGGAAAGCGATCAGCAGAGAACCTAGAAATAACAGAAGAAAACCCATCCGTTTCATGCAGCGGATTATAACCCTCAAAAGATATAGGCGGGATAGCATCGCACATTTGGTATCCAGGATGAATGAAAATCATCAGCAATAGGATAATGGCCGTGTTGTAGATGTAGAGCAATGTCTGATGGGGCTAAAACGAAATGTCTGCGAGTTTATTCGCCGGCATTTCGTTTTTTGAATGCCAGAGTAATATGCTAGTATTTCAACGCGTTAGAGATGTAGGGTAAACTTTTTGGGTCTGATCGCGGCGACGGCGTTCTCGCAGAACTTTCCCCTTTATGCGCTGGACGTTAAGGATTTTCGTTTTATCCCAGGTTTAGAACTTTATAAGCCACAAACGTGATTAGTTAGCAAATAATGTATTCAAAATCACTTTCGCCTTCATCACCGCCTTAGCCCGATGGCTGAGGCGGTTTTTTTCGTCCATGCTGAGTTCTGCCATTGTCTTCCCTGGTTCTGATAAAAGAAAGATCGGGTCGTAGCCAAACCCGCCCCTGCCGCGTTCTTCGGGGATGATCTCGCCTTCGCAGATGCCTTCGGTAATTTGTACTTGGTTGGGGGTCGCGATGGCAATTGTGGCGTGGAAACGGGCTTTCCATGGGCGGGGGATGTTTTGCAAATTCTGTAATAGATAAGCGCGGCGGTCTGCATCGGTCGCGTTCGGTTTGGGGGAATACCTTGCAGAGTATAAACCTGGTGCACCGTCCAGTGCATCCACTTCCAGGCCCGAATCGTCAGCTACGGAAATCAATCGACTGGCATTCGCAAATGCGGTCGCCTTTTTTGTCGCGTTCTCCGCGTAGGTGTTGCCATCTTCGACCACGTCCAATTGCAGGTTGATCTGCGCGGGCGTGACAAGTTCAAGGCCAGTGTCTTTGAGCAACTCCTGCAGTTCTTTTACTTTGCCGTTGTTGTTGGTTGCGATGAGGAGTTTGTTCATTTACAAATTATGGGGTTCCAAAATCAACCGTGTAATAACCACCATGGGCGGTGTCTGCCTTGTAGGCATATCCCACGCCCATGTCTACAGCATTCGGGTTCAGGATGGCGTCGCGGTGGATCTGATCATTCATCCACCATTCAAACGCAGTTTGTGGATATCCACTTCCGTAGATGATCTCTTCTGAATAGGAGGCGCTGTATCCCGCCGCCGCGATCCTCTCATGGACCGACGACGCGTCCGAACCGGTGTGGCCGAGGAAACCGTGACAAGCCATGTCAGCGCTGTGTCCCTGGGCGGCAGCGCCCAATTGGGCATTGACCGTCAGTGCGGACAATCCGTTTTCGGCGCGGGCACTGTTGATGAGCGTGGCGATCTCGTTCAGATAGGATGAACTGCTTGTATAGTTGCAGCTTGCAGGTCCGCTGGGCTGCGATATGGCGGTGCCACCCGACGGCGTTCCTACTACAACCGGGCCGTTCGTGGGCGCGCTGACATTTCCGATCAATATCTTGACCCAGAAGGTTGTCTCTGTTCCGATGAAAAGAGCTTCTCCATTTGCGTTTTTCAGCTCAAAGAATCCAGTGTAGGCTCCATCAATGGAGGGAGCCGTCAGCTCGATGGAAATGTCTACCGTCTTGCCAGCTTCCGTTTCCGGAATTGGTGCGGAGTCACGTGTCTCCATGCGGTCGCCTGCGAAAAACGAAATGGTGTATCCGCTCCAGTTGCATTTGCCGGTATTCGCGAAACGCCACGTCTTGGTGAATTTTTCTCCGCGCTGCATGACCGCGTTATCTGGAACCGTTACATCTTCGAGAAGTACTGCAGAATCTTTACAGGATGCGCCAGCGGATGGAGTTCCAGTAGTCGCTGTGGATGTGGTGGAAGCATCTGGTGTGGAGGTTGGCGGGATGGCTGTGGGAACTGATAAACCCGGCCTGGTAGGTGGCAGGGTCGAGGTCACGAAAAGAGGCGCGGCCGGAGCGGGAGTTTCTTCTGAAACTTTGACACACGCGCCAAGGCTGAGACACGTAAGTAGGAGGAGTATCCAAATCTTCTTCATGGCGCGATTGTACAATGAAATAATGAGTCTGACAGCCTCTACCCAATAGCCCGAAAGTTAGGGTTTGGCAAAGACCGCTACATAGTAGCCAAAATTGTTGAAGAACGAATATCCCACGCCAATTTCGGTAAAGGTACTGCTAAGCAGATTCAAGTTATGACGCAGATCTGTCTTGTCGTTAATCCACCAGTTGACAACCTCCTGCCCAGTTAATGGAGGATAACTGCCATAAACGTTTTCGCTCATGGAGGATGCCACATAGCCGCTGGCAGCCACCCGCCTCTGCGGGGTGGATTGATTCGAGCCAGTATGACCGAAGAGGCTGTTGCAAGCCATATCATTGGCATGTGCCTGTGCCGCCCTTGCCAATTGTGTGTTCGCTCTGTAGGCAGGCAGGTCATTCCTCTGACGATATGCATTTACGGCATTTAGGGCGGCTGTCAATTTTGCCGGATCTGTGGTGAAGGAACAGGTGACAGTGGCGAAAGCCGAATCGCCGGCGGCGGTGTTGGCGGCAATAGTTGTGCTTGTGACCGAACCAGTTGCGATGCCTGGTGTCAAAGTGGTGGTTGCAGTCGCGGTGACTGTACTCGTGACGTTGATGATGACCCACAGACGCGAATCATCATCAACCTGCATGATCAAGCCAGCCGGGTTCTTAATCACAAAGTTGCCTCGGTGAGTCCCAACACTGTTGGATGCGACCAGATCCACGGAGATATCCGCAGTCTGACCTCCCGGAGTAATGCTCAAGGATACAGAATCCGGCGCGCCCATTCGCTCGTCAGAGTAATGGGTGAGTGTGTAACCTGGTCCCCAAACGCACGTGCCGGTATTGCTGATCCGCCAGGTCTTGGTGAAGGTGGTGCCTCCGGTCATGTTGCTATTATCAGGGACGGTCACATCTGTGACGAAGGATGCGCTGTTCGTGCAATCCGGCGGATTGGTCGGGGCGGGCGTCCCCAGCGTGGCTGTTTCAGTCGGCAACGTGGCAGGCGTCTCTGTCGTGGCAACCTCAGTAGAGACGGAGACGGATACATCTGTGACAGCTGGCACTTCAGTTGTAGCCACAACAGGCGGTGCGCTGGAAGTTGGCACGGCAGCTTGCGTGGGCACCTGCGTACCGCACGCAGTAAACAATAACATTGACACAGAAGTAATCACAAAAAGTTTCTTGTTCATTCTCCACATCCTTTTCAAAACATTATCATCTGCGATTTGGATTTTTCAAGCGGGTCGCTGGCGATCTGTTCTTCGAACGTTTCACGCGTCAGCACCGGCACTTCGACCAGAGTGCGCAACAAACGATATTTTACTAGCTGATAATTTTTCAACCTTTCTGCCAGCGCAGGGTCGCGCTGCGCCTTGTAGGCAGCCAACCCGGCACGTCCGCCGGGGATGACAATGATCGTTTGCTCAGGCAGATACGGCGTTTCAGCAATGGCGCGCCCAACCAACGCGGAAGCCAGAATATAAAATGCATAATCCACAGCATTATTCTGCTCCCACAAAAAATTCTTGTCCTGCCTACGTGTCGAATAATTTAACCGCGTCCCAATTACTTCAAGCATGGCAGTGATGGTGTTAAGTTCATTGCGCCGCGCAGAGGCAACATCCTCCGCACGTAATTTCCATGTTGCGCCATCTTTTTCAGCATAGGAAAGAAGCACTGAATATATCATCGCTTTGGAGGGCGTCAGGAAGCCAGGGAAGCGTGGGTAGAGATCATGCTCGATCTCGAGATAGATGCTGTTCGGGTTCTTCTGAAGGAAGGTGACAATGGCAACTTCCACCCGGTCCGAAAGTGAATCGTATACTTCGCGCTGAGCGGAGGGTTGAGACGCTCCATCGAAATTCGCAGATGATGGTCGCTCAGGATGAGTGGCTAATCCCCATAAACCCGTATCCACACTTTCACCCGTTGAATAATGAACAAAACGTGCATCATCAGCCAGCGCGCTCTGTATCAGTGATTGTGTCGAACGCAGCGATTCATCGAACTCCTGATCCTTTTGTTTAAGCGCATGCGACTCTGCCAGAGTGATCAACCCCGCCGCATGCACATGTAGATAACTTGCCGGTTCACCGCGTTCCACCAAATGCGCATGAATGGTTTCTCTTAAATCGTTAATGCTTGCTTCCTTTGCCTCGCGCTTCAAGTGCTCGCCACGCGTCCATGAAAGTTGTATGGGATCATGTTCGGTCCGCAATGCAAGGCTTTGCAGATCAAAGCCTGCCGCGCTGCTGGCTGTGAGTGCAGATGTCAGAAAAGATGGCTCGGGTTCGGATAATAACCCAAAGAACCGGGTGCCAAGCGGAAGTAACTCAAACAGATGCTCGAATGCGGCGTTCAACGCGGTCGCGTTCCACGCCCAATCATAGCGCCGCCGTCGCAAGGCGGGCTTATACGGTTCCACGGCTTCGCGTCCCCATAACCAGCCAGCCCATAATGCAGATAATGTCCAGAATGCCTGATTCGGGCGCGGCAGTGAACCGATGACAGCGGCAATCGGGATCTCCCTTTTGGCCTCGTGCGCCAGATCTTTCAGCCGACCTTCATAGATGCAGATGCCACCACTCTCCGGGAGCTTCTGCGGCCACGCTTCACACACGACGCTTGAGGCGGTTCCCGTCCATAAGCCTATTCCACGTTCGAGCTGGATCCACAAATTACGTTCGCGGAATTGACCCGGCACGTTTAGTTGCTTGGGTCGCGGGCGTTCAGACGGATGGTCCCATAAAGTGTTGCCTGCGTCGCAGGCCACAAGGATCAAGGCGTTTAACGCGCGGCGGCGTTCTGGCGTGAGCTTTAAACTGTCGAGACGGTTGATGATGGTCGTCAACAAATATAAGGGCCGCGGCAGATAATATTCTATGGCTTCCTCTGCGTAGACACGGTCTCCATCATCCAATTTGACAACCCGTTCAAAGGCACGCGAGCGATGCAGGTTATCCGTTGAAGCGATCCTTTTCGCGCGTTTGATATCCTCCTGTGCCGCAGCATGCTCCCCCGAATTGTCACAATGCGGACAGGTGTAAATGCGTGCATAAGGAGCGTCTTCACCTTTACGCCAGAGAAATGATTCGGCCTGGATCTCCTGTCCACATTTTTCACAATTTGTAAGATATAGTGATTGAAGATGCGCCGCGAGTCTCTCTTCGCCTTTTTTCGCAACAGATAGATCAGCCAGTGCAGCTTTGAAATCTGATGTTGATAGTGGCTTGGCAGACATTTCGAGCAGGAATCTTGTGATCGGGTTGTTGACTGTCACAAGCACACGATAGCCAGCCCGCGCGGCTTCGAGCACAAGTTGAGGCGAGAATCCGAATGGATCCAGCAGCCAGCTGCCGGCTGGGGCATGCTGTGGAAGCCATGAAGAGATAACTCCCTCTTCGAGAGGGGGAATGAATCGCGAAAGCGGACCCGGCTCGGCGGGGCTTAATCCTGGAATATAAGGCTGGAGATCCATCTTGCTATAAGTATACATCCGCCCTGAATTTTTCTCGAGTCAGACAACTTGCTGTCTGATACATGTACGCTTCGTCTTTGCCGCCGGGGACGGCGGTGGGAGCGTATGTTACGGAATTTGGCCCAACGTGGGTGCACAGGCTATGTCGTAATATTCCAGTTCAGTAGCTTTGTTTTGTTCAGCGTAAGCCGCTGCATCCTTGCCAATGGTGCGGACGATATCGAGATTTGCCTGCACTTGATAAGGCCAGTAACGTGGCAATACCATACGTGGGTCATTGACGCTGCTCTCTGCCAAAAATACGGGCCGTGCAGGATCTATTTGATCTGCCAGAGGGATCCAGTTATACATCACCGGGCCGCGCGGGTTAATAGTGAAGCCAAGGCGATACCCAAATTGCCGGGCGAACTGTACAGGGCGGATACCAAAATTACCACCTGGCCAGATAATGGCAATAGGCGTTTTATTAAAATATGTTTCCAGATTGGTGGCTGACCCCTGTAATTCCTGCTTTATGAATTCGCTGGTTGAATCATCCGTCATGTTAATGTTATGGATATAACCATGTGATTGATAGTCCACCCAGCCTTCAGCGGATAGAGCCACATTTTCCTGCAGGAAGGCATCGTCGCCGCCGAACGCGCTGATCCAGCCGGTGACCACCTGCCAGCCCCATTGTTCCCAGTAGGGACGAAAGTGCTCATTGAAGCTTTCTGCCCGATGACGATCATCCACGATCAAGACGACTGAGCGCGCGGGTATCTTCGCATTGTGGTCAAGAAAATCTGCCAATTGAGTGGCGTTGATGGCCTCAAAGCCCTGCTCTTTCAGGTCATTCATCAGTTTTTTGAAATCTGGCACACTAATATCGTGTGCATCGCTGGCTTGTTCCTGGTCCACGCCATGAAACATGATATTCATTACCACAGTACCGGGAGAGGCGTTATTGGAATTCCACCTGTCATAAAGATACTGACACGTATCTTGAATATAGGTATGCGGCGTATCCAGCGGATTGAGTTGACTGGCGGTAAATGTTGAAGGAAGCGCAGGCGGCGTGCGGACAGCCGTCGGCGGTGGGATCGCTGTAGCAGTTGGAAGTGGCGTTAGGGTAGGTTGCAGTCCCGCCAGCGCTGTTTCGTACGCTTGCGTGTAAAGCGCGTTGACATCCTGTGTCGGAGAAGAAGGCATAGCAGACTGGCACCCGCTCAAACTGACGGCGAACAGGCTAAGGCTTGTAATGAAGCGAAACGTCTTTTGCATGCAGATGATTTTATCCGAAAATGATGGGACGGCAGTTCAACTGCCGTCCCATCATTCTTGAATGTTCGGCAGGTCTTAGACTCTTGCCGAACGAACGCGTAGTTATTCGTTGCTGTCGCCCTTGATGAAGGCCTCCACTTTGTCGCGGCAGATGTCGTCACGGAATTGTTGGGGGGGTGTCTTGAAAAAGTATGAGGATGGCCCGATGATCGGACCACTGAGTTTTCGGTCAAGCGCGATCTTGGCAGAACGGATGGCATCGATCATCACGCCCGCCGAGTTGGGGCTGTCCCACACTTCGAGCTTGACTTCAACATTGAGCGGCACATTTCCAAATGTGGTGCCTTCCATGCGGATGTAAGCCCACTTGCGGTCCGTGAGCCAGGGGACATAATCGCTGGGGCCGACGTGCACATTACCTTTGTCGAGTTCATAGGGGATCATGCTGGTAACCGCGTTGGTCTTGGATATCTTCTTGCTTTCCAAACGTTCGCGTTCTAGCATGTTGAGGAAGTCTGTATTGCCACCGAAGTTGAGTTGATAGGTGCGGTCAATTTGTACACCTCGGTCCACGAACATAGTGGCAAGTGCACGGTGCAGAATGGTGGCGCCGACCTGGCTTTTGATGTCATCGCCGAGCAAGGGAAGTTTCGCATCGCGGAATCTTTTTGCCCAATACTCTGATGAGGCGATAAAGACCGGGATGCCATTGACGAAGGCACAGCCTGCTTCAATACATTGCTCCACATACCATTTGGTTGCCATCTCGGAACCAACCGGCAGAAAGTTGACGACTACATCCGTCTTTGTATCTTTGAGCAGCTTGACAATATCCGCTGTCGGACCGGGCGTTTTTGTGACCATGCCTGAAACATATTTGCCGAGTCCATCATGCGTCATGCCGCGTACGACCGGCACGCTTAGATACGGTACGTCTGAGAATTTGAATGTATTGTTCGGTTCAGAGAAAATGGCTTCTGATAGATCCTGGCCAACTTTTGTAACGTTCACATCAATGCCGAGCGTGAACTCGATATCACCAACGTGATATCCACCCAAACGTGTGTGCATGAGGCCCGGGACGGGCGCGTCGTCCGCGGTGTCTTTGTAGAATTGGACCCCCTGTACGAGTGAAGATGCGCAGTTGCCGATGCCGACGATAGCAACGCGTACTTTTTTGTGTGCCATGTAGTGAGTCTCCTTGTGGTGTGGCCTTGAAAGATCGATTATTACCGCTTGTCTTATTATTTACTAAACTTCTGGAATAAATTGCAGGCTAAATTTCCTACTCCGAGTTTAGATATGCATGCGGTACCCTGTAATTACAACGAAAAGTATATTCTTTTATATTGCCAGTGTTGTATAATTCGTGCCATGGCAACCAACGAGCGCATTGATCATCTTGAACGACTGCTGGAAGTTGTGAGGGGGCTTACCACAGCGCCCGACCTTGAAGCCTTTTTACAATCCATTATCAGCGAGGCCACCGAGTTAACCAACAGCGAACTCGCCTCCATCCTTGAGTATGACGAAACTGCCGAGGAATTACGCTTTCTTGCCATGCAATGGTTCCAGCGTGATGTGCTTCGACCGATGGGCGTCCCTCTGAACGAGAGCGCGGCAGGCTGGGTCTATCGCAAGGGTCAACCGTTGATCATACAGGATGTGAAAGCGGACCAACGTCACTTCAAGGTGATCGACCGCGTGACCAAGCATGTGACCCATTCCCTCGCAGCGGTTCCGCTCATGGTGCGCGGCGAAGTTGTGGGTGTGCTGGAAGCGCTCAATAAAAAGGACGACGCACATTATACCGAAGAAGACCTCACTATTCTAGCAACGCTGGGTGCGCTTGCGGCCCAGGCAATGCGGAATGCGACCCTTCAACGAAAAGTAAAAGCTGTAAACATCGAACTGGCGGAACTGGAACGCCTCAAAACGGACTTTATAGCGATCACGTCACATGAGCTTCGGACTCCCCTGGGCCTGATCCTCGGTCACGCCACCTTCCTGCGCGAACTGGATGAAGGGCAGTATGGCGAACAATTGGATACCATTGTCCGTAATGCTACCAAGCTCAAGGATATTGTCGAGAATCTTTCGGATGCTGATAACATCCAAAATGGCGCGGCACGCATCCGAAGTAATAAAGTATCGCTGGCGAAGATTGCAGAGGATGTGATCCGTACATTTCAGGACGAGGCCAATACAAGAAACATTACTCTCACATTGGAACGCGGCGGATCTCCTTTTGATATCGAAGCAGATGGTGTCAAGCTCAGCATTGCCTTGAGCAACCTCCTAAAGAATGCCATCCAATTTACAGATTCGGGCGGCCGGGTCACTATTAAATTAGATGAAGATTCCGGTTATTTCAAAGTCAGTGTTATTGATAACGGGATTGGTATTCCCGCAAGAGATCTGCCGCGCGTATTTGAAAGATTCTTTCAAGTAGAGACGCATCTCAGACGGCGCTACGGCGGCATGGGGCTGGGCCTTGCAGTCGCCAAGGCCATGATCGAATTGCATGGTGGGCGCATCTGGGTGGAAAGCATGCAGGGCAAAGGAAGTACGTTCACATTCCTGCTGCCAATTCAGCAGGTGCAACAGCAGGCTCCATCAGTCAGTCCATTTGTTGAGTAAAATCCGCCAGCATGGCGGATTTTTTTATCATCTATCTTATAATTGCAGGGACAATGAATCCCGGTTTTTTGGTCTTTGGTCAATTAACGCGTGAATATCTTTTGCCTCCCGCTGGCCTGCCGCGGCTCGACGCGGCGGGAGGCAGTCTGCTTTATGCGGCGGCGGGGTTGGGCGTGTGGGAAAAAAGCATCGGTCTGGTGGGACGCGTGGGGAATGATTATCCGCGCGAATGGCTTAATCAGTGTATCGCGCGTGGCCTGGATACGCGCGGCATCCGCATCCTTCCGCAAAATCTGGATGTAAGAGAATTCCTCTCGTACAATGAATCATTCGAAGTGAGTCGTATTAATCCTGTCACACATTTTGCGCGCCGTGAAATGACGTTTCCCAAATCCCTGTTAGGGTATCAACCGCTGGATGAAAAAAAAACCGAAGAGGCCCGCGCGCTGATCGTGACAGACATTCCCGACGAATATCTGAATGCCAGAGCCGCGCTCATCTGCCCGATGGGACTGGTGCCACAGGTGCAGTTGATCGCTGGCCTCAAACGTGGGACGGTACACACGTTCGTTCTGGACCCGGCGCCTGCTACCATGACGCCCACTGCGCGGCGCGCACTTCCGGCCCTGCTGAACGGCGTGACGGCCTTCCTGCCTTCCCAGGAGGAGTTGAAGAATCTATTCTGGGGCGAGACGCATGACCCTTGGCGAATGGCTGAAGCAGTTTCAATGTATGGCTGTGAATATGTGGTCATCAAATGCGGCGCGCGTGGTCAGTTATTGTATGACGTGGACACAAAACGTAAATGGGAGATTCCAGCCTATCCCGCGCGTATTGCGGACGTCACCGGCGCGGGAGATGCTTTCTGTGGAGGTTTCATGGCTGGCTATTGTAAAAATTATGATCCCCTGGAAGGTGTGTTGTATGGGAATATATCTGCCTCTTTGAAGCTGGAAGGCAGCGGTCCGTTCTATCCAATGGATGTTTTACCTGGGCTTGCGGCGGCGCGCTTGAATGTGTTGAAAGATATGGTGAGGGAGGTTTGAGCTAAGCAGTAGTTCGTAAAAGAGATTGGAGAATTTGAGACTGGAGATCGAGGTTGGTGATGGATGAGTGAAATGATAAAGCGTGTGATCAATCTTGCCATTGAGATTCAACAGATCCCTGCGCCGACTTTTGAGGAGGGGCAACGGGCGGAGTTCGTGCGTGACTTGTTCATCCACGAAGCACTGACGGAAGTTTCTGTAGATGCATCAGGGAATGTGTTTGCGTGCCTCAAAGCAAACGGGAATGCAAAACCTTTGATCGTTTCCGCGCATTTGGATACGGTCTTTCCAAGCGAAACAAATTTGCAGGCGAGGCGCGAAGACGGAAAAGTTTACGGGCCTGGCATCGGCGATAACTCTCTCGGCGTTGCGGCGTTGTTTGGCCTGATCTGGATGCTGCGCGAACGGAATATCACATTAGGCGGCGATGTATGGTTTGTGGCGAATGTTTGCGAGGAGGGTCTTGGCGATTTGAAAGGCATAAAAACGGTCGTGGATCGTTTCGGGTCAGATGTACTTGCGTATCTCGTCCTTGAAGGGTTGGCGCTTGGGCATGTTTACCATCGCGCAGTGGGAGTGAGGCGTTACCGCGTCACCGCGCGGACTTCGGGCGGACACTCATGGTCAGATTATGGGAAACCCTCGGCGGTGCATGAATTATCCAAACTGGTTGTGCAATTGGCATCGCTCATTCTGCCGAGCCAGCCGCGTACAACGATGAACGTGGGCAAGATCTCAGGCGGTACTTCGGTGAATGTCATTGCATCAGAAGCGATGCTGGACCTGGACCTGCGTTCGGAGGGACAGGAGTCATTGGCGAGTCTGGTTTCAGCGGCCGAGAAGTTAATTCATAGCGCGAACAAGCCAAATGTCAGTGTTGAAGCGGAGGTGATCGGTGAGCGTCCCGCGGGTGACATGGATGCCTCTCATCCGCTCGTGAAACTCGCGCAGGAATGTCTGCGTGCGCAGGGGTTGGATGCAGTGCTTACAACGGGTTCAACCGATGCAAATATACCGTTGAGCAAAGGCTATCCCGCCATTGTGCTGGGCGTGAGCACAGGCGGTGGTGCGCACACGACGCAGGAATATATCAATACCGCGCCTATTGAAAAGGGCATGGAGCAGTTGGTGAGGTTCGTGGAAAGAGTATGGAAGTAATTTGTAATTGAAGGAGGAATTGTAGATTCGAGACTGAAGATTGGGAATTAAGAAAAGGCGAGAAGGTTGAATATTAAGAGAAGTCAACGATTGCTCATTGACCTCTTTATTAATTACCAATTACTTCAACCCCAACACCTCAAACACATCCAGCGGCACGGTCTTGCCTTTCACTGCGAGGGGCGTGATGGGCATGACATCGATTTCATCGCTCACTCGTTCATAGGCTTCCCGGCTTATGACGATCTGATTTCTGGCTGAGTTCTCCTGCAGGCGTTTGGCTGTGTTGACGCTATCGCTAATGGCGGTATATTCCAACCTTCTCTCTGTGCCGATCAAGCCGAGCACGGCGTCGCCGTAATGAATGCCTGCGCCAAATGAAAGATGCGAGTCCTTGGGTAGCTCCTTATACAAGCCCTCGACCGAATCACGGATCGCCAGCGCAGCTTTGACGGCGCGCAGGGTGTGATCCTTTTGCGGAACAGGCGCGTTAAACCATGCCATGATCGCATCGCCCATGAACTTGTCGATCGTGCCTTCCTGCGCCAGAACCGCTTCTGCCATAGCAGCCAGATAACGGTTCAAAATTGAAACCAGTTTTTCCGGAGCGATCGTTTCGCTGAATGTCGTAAAGCCGCGAATATCTGCGAACAACACAGAGATATCCACGCGTTTGCCGCCGAGTTGTAAACCGTTCGGGTCCAGTTGTGCGATCACCGCAGGCGAGACCATGCGCTCGAAGAGTCTGCGTTGCGCCTCCAGTTTTTTGCGCTCGGTCAGGTCATCCAAGACGATGGCGACGCCTTGCGTTTTTTGTCCCGCGTCCTTCAACGGGGAGAGGTTCAAGTGCCAGTCCACGTGGCCGCGTATGGGCAGGATGTGGCTGAGTTCGAGGCCCACAATGGGTTGTTCGCTATCGCGCACCGAATTCATGTGCGGCCGGATGTCGCTTGCAAAAGTGGGGATGATATCTTCCAATTTCCGCCCGACGATCTCTGCGGCTGTCCGCCCTAAAATTGACGCGGCGGCTCTATTACACAGGGTGATCTGATCCTGAACATCAGCAGTGATCACCCCGGACACGATGGATGCAAATACATCGTCCATAAGGTTCTTGAGTTCGGTCACTTCTTCGAGCGTCCGTTTGAGGGATGAGAACAAGCGCGCATTCTCAATGGAGACCGCGGCCTGGTTCGCAAAAGCGATCAATAAGTCACGTTCAGATTCCGAGAAGATGCCAGAACGAATGCGGTTGTCAGTATAGATTACGCCGATGATATCGTTCTTTACCATCAACGGTACGCACAGGATCGAACGCAGGTTGAAGGCGATGATGCTTTCCTGCCCGCCGAAGCGTGGATCCTCGCGCGCATTGGTGGTGAGGACAGCTTCGCCCGAATCGATCACGCGTTGCACGATCGAACGGCTGATGGCAAATTCATTTTTGTTGATGGATTCCTGTTCCCAGTTGCGCGCGATGCGGTAAACCATTTCGCCTTGTTCATCGCGTAACATGAGAAAGCCGCGCTCCGCCTCCATGAGACGGACGATGGTATCCATCACGATCTGCAGCACTTCGTCCACCTCCAACGTGGAGTTGACGACCTGTCCGATGCCTGCCAAGGCCTGCAGATGGCTATGGCGCTGTTCGAATGGGATCAGGATCTCACTGATGCGTTCAAGAGAGTTCTCCAGCCCTTTCAGTCCCTCTATGGCTTCGGGAGCGCGCTTGGGGTCCAGAGAGTTGCGCAGTTTTGCTCCCTGCTGGGTAATGGCAATGAGTTGATCGTTGATCGAAATGGGCTTTGTTTTGGCTGTAGCCATAAATTTTCCTCTCTCCCCTGGGTGGGAAAAGAACGATTATGTTTTCGCGATGTAAGTGCCGGTCCAGAAATGGCGAACAATGGAGACGATCACCTGCATTCTAATCTGAAATGCGACGCGGCGCGCCTCGGTAACATCTGCAGTTCTGGAAGTATAAAGGGATGTTTGGTGTTCGTCCAGAAGTACTTTTATCGGATTCTGCAAATGGGGCAGGATTCCTGCTAACTTATCTGCGCGTTCAACAGGTGTAGCATGCACCGGCGCCGGTTCCTTCAAAATGCGCAGGCCAAAATTGATGCTTTCAAAAGCTTGTTCAATTGGCGAAATGGATACCCAGCGTTCCCAGTTGGCAACCCACGGGGGTATCTGTGCTCCGCTGCGCTCGAAGCCTGCCCGCAGAAGGATTGGAATGCGTGTTGGGATGGCATAGCGGCGGCTGAAGTAAATTGTCAGAGCGGCGGTACCCATCAATATTGGAATCAAGTAGACGAGGTAGAGGAGCGGGTTATTCGTCGAATTGGCAGGATCATTAATCCCTTCTGGATTGTTGTCACTGGGTGGAGGCGAAAATTCTTCACCCAGGAGGCCAGCGTTCGGCGGTGTAATATTACCCGTATCCTGTGGGGCGACAGGGCGGGTGAGGGGATTCTGATTCCCTGTGGGTTCGAATTCCACCCAGCCAATGCCGGGGAAGTAAAC
>JAXIPJ010000135.1:0-5090 GCA_045402985.1 Anaerolineales bacterium | reverse complement strand
TGCCCACAGAACTGCTCTACTCTTCTTCAGAGTTGGATGCACTCGCCGCAGCCTCTGTCGCATGGATGCTGGTTAATAAGCCGGTACAGGTCGATCTTACAAGGGACATGGGAGATGGCATGATCGTGATACCGAGGGAGGATAAGGATTGGTGGAGGAAAAAACCTGCGTCACCTGAGTAGAGCATAAGATCATAATAAGTTCGGCGGGAAATCTTTAGCCCTGATCATTTTCCAGTTCCATATTAGCAATGCACATAGACCAAGGACGATCCAAAACCCATCTGAAATGGGGCGTTCCCAAATCAACACACTTCCGATGAATAAAATAATGACTGAGGGGATCGTATTGGATTTTGCATGATCTGATAACGCTGCTCCCCAGAATAATATGATTGCCAGCGGAGGGTAATCGTATTGCAGTGCATAAGGGGTAATTGCAAAAGTCACCAGCAGTGACATTGCTGCAGTCTGCATCATCGACTTTGATTTCCAGACCGTTACGGTAAGTATGGATAACCCGACAATCACAATTGTTGCATATATTACATTGCGCAAACCCCTCGGCACAAGAAATAATTTTAACCAGTCCAGTAAGGTTGTGTTCAGTCGAATGCCTATAACTTGATCAGGCCCGTCGAGCGTCTCCGTCAGCCCTCGCCCAAAACCCGGCTGATGGATCGGTTGAAACCAATCGGGCGTTAAGAGAGTTGTGATGATCAACAACCCTGTCAGTATCACCAACATAACGATCACAGGACGCAGGTTCTTATTGCGGATCAACCATGCCCCCAGCGCCACAACTGGAAGTAACATGATGTTTGGCTTTATGAGTGCCAGAGCAAGATAAAGGCCCATTCTGTTCCATTGTTGCTTTCTGAATGCGATCAGGGTTTCAACCGTAATCGCAAATAACAATATTCCTGTCTGCTCAAACTTCCACGTGGTCCACGCGAAGATGAAGGTTGCAAGAAGATTCATGAGCCAGTTGCGCCAGCCTGTACGTGGCCAGTTCAGTAATTGTTGTAATCGAACCAAACCCACGATCCATATTACCCAGTTGAAGATCATCCATACTGCGCGCCCCATTTCGAAAGGCATCCACGTCAATGGTGTAACAAACCAGCCAAACCAAAGGGGATAGTAGAAAGGATTATTACCTGCCCGCCCGGTGACATCCAGCAGCACGGATGCAACCAGCGAATAATCGTATGGGTTTCCTCCATGGCGCAAAACACGAGCCGCTGCATAATAGCCTCGAAAGTCCACTCCATACGAAGAAAAGGCAATCACCGCCATCGTTGTGCTGGTAATAATCCAGGCGCACAGCGCCGTAAAATCCGCGAGCTTTTCCCATCTTGCCTTTGTATTGCCATGGCTGGCTTGGTTTTTCATTGGTATCACTGAAACTCAAGGACAAAACTTTCTCGTGCATGAAAATCTGCTTCAAGGCATGGATGCAACAGCGCCCAGTAAGTTTCTCCGCCGTTCTTTGCCTGAATAACTGTTGTGATTCCCACTTCGATTAGCTTTTCGCTGGTGATAATCGAATTCAGGTCAATTGCCACTTCAAGCGATAGAGCATTCGCCTTTTTCTCAACATCGAACTGTAACCGTTGAATGCGTATCTCCTCTCTCATGTTAACTTGCCGATACGCGTCCATCATATAGACATTCCAATCTCCTGAAGGTGATATATTAAATTCCCAATATTGCGGCTTATCTTTGATAGCTATAAAGAATTCAAAACAAGTGGTTCTCCATAATTCATCTTTGCGCTTGGGAGCACCACTCGAAGCCGATAAAGCGACATTTCCTAAATTACCAGTCAGCACATAGCGGATATAAAAAGTGTTGCTCCAGCGTGCGACCTGTCCGTTAATAGTTAGATCAGGAATGTCTTGAATAGAAAATGGGATCAGCGAAAATGACCGGCTAGTCATACCGCCCGTTGCATGATGAGTTTTGGGTGGCTAAAAACATGGGGGTTGATACGCTGTAATATGAATTGCTTTCCTTCAATTGAATTTGTGGGTACAGGGCAGGTGTCGTTGATATTTCCATTTCCAAATTTGTGCACTTCAATAACCTGAACTAGCGGCGCGAATTGCGGTGCAACAGATGCATGATTGTGCAAGTGAATTCTCCCAATAATTTGATAATTGTTTAAGATTATATCTTTGACATAAAGCAATGTGCTAATCCACTTGGTCTCTGCAAACAATTCGGTCCGTCTTAAGATCGTGCAGGGGAGTATATCTGATCATGTAATCTTCCAGCACTTCTGGCATAATTGTTGGGACCTCTAACTTTACTTGATCCAATGGGAGAGGTAAATAATTGATAAAGTCATAGAATTCCAAATCAGTGGCCGCAACGATGTATCCCTTATCCTTCTGCAATGGCTCATCTCCAATCTGAATATCAAGCGAATCTAAAGCAGAGGATGTATATCGAATACGCATTCCTGCGACGTGGGGCATTCCAACCGGATTCCCGCGTAACGCTCTCAATTTGCGAGACACGTTCTCTGGTTTCAACGCTTCTCTCAGGAATTGCTCAATTTGTGCGCCAGTTATTTCTACTCGCGCGGGGTTGGCGGGCGAGCGGTTGGCGGAGTACAACGCGCCTTTTGTTAATGGACCGGCTTCAAGCCCAGTTGTCCAATGACCAGCTAGAACCAAAGCGATCTGCGCTCCAGGTACTCGTTCGAGCAAAGCATCTGCCAGCAGGTTTCCAGCCGCGCATTCATGATCCTCTGAAAATTCGACTGGCGCATCCAAGGTTCCGATTTTGAGTTGCATGATTTGTTGTGCTCGTTCCTCCTCAGATTTGACAACCGTTTCAACCTCGTGATCAGGGGGAATATCTTCCTCAATGGAGATCAATTCTCCCTTATAAGAACTTATCTTCCCTGTGGAGGGATCAATCATCAAATCCAACCGACCGAGAAATTGTCCATATTCACCAGCCTGTACCACGATAGTTCCGTTATTAAGAATCGGTGGATACAGTATTTTATGGTCATGAGCCCCGATGATAACGTCGATTCCTTGAATTTTCTCTGCAACCTGCAGATCTTCTGCTGATCCAAGATGTGATAGGAGAATAACCATCTGGGCTCCACTGGCGCGGACGTGTGGCACTAAATCAACCAGCACATCGGTTGAGTCTCTGACCTTTAGATTGAAATAAAAATAACCCTCTATCGGTGCGGTCAGTCCAATAACCCCAACTAAGAGAGAGTCAAACTTCTCGATTGTGTAGGGTACAAGTCCGTTAACTTTGTCTCCATTCTCATATTCCATATTCGCGCATAAGAGTGGACGTCCAAAGTACTTTGCCAAATCGAATACGGCTTGAGGTCCATAGCGAAGCGGTATCGCGTTACCGAGTGCGGCCCATTCACAGCCGCTCCCTCGCAGAACTGCTGACATCGCGGAGCCTTTCGTCAGACTACTTTCCAGGTGGACAGTGTCTTCAGAGTCGCCCGCATCCAAATAGAGACAATATTCATCCGCTGTCTCAACTTCCTGGCGGATGCGTTTAACCAGGCTCGCGATACGCGTAAGTTGTTGTATACGCCCATGAATATCATTTGTGTGTAGAATTGTCAGATTCATCATGGCTCTGATTTTACAGGAAATCATTTCGTTTGGGGAAGCGGTGTAACCCGATGGTAAAATGGGGTATTCTTTACGAGTAGGTTACATTATGACAGATGACCTTCAAACCCGCGCCATCAATACCATTCGCTTCCTTTCAGCGGATGCAGTCCAGCAAGCCAATTCAGGCCACCCGGGGCTACCAATGGGAGCCGCCTCGATGGCATTCACCTTATGGACTCGTCACCTGCGGCACAACCCGCGCAACCCCAAATGGCCTGGACGTGACCGCTTCATCCTCTCAGGTGGACATGGCTCCATGCTCCTGTACTCTTTATTGCATCTGACAGGCTATGACGTATCGCTCGATGCGATCAAAAACTTCCGTCAGTTTGGGAGTATCACGCCTGGTCATCCAGAATACGGACTCACCCCTGGAGTCGAAGTGACAACTGGCCCGTTAGGTCAGGGATTCGGGCAGGGCGTTGGCATGGCAATTGCCGCGGCTCATTTGGCCGCAACCTTCAATAAGTCCGGGCACGAGATCATCCAATCTTATATTTATGGGATTGTGACTGACGGTGACTTGATGGAAGGCGTTTCCTCTGAGGCTGCCTCGCTGGCGGGACACTTACAACTGGGGCGAATTGTTTATCTCTATGATGACAATCACATTTCGATAGATGGTTCAACTGATCTGGCATTCACCGAGGATCGCGCCGCCCGCTTCGAAGCCTATAAATGGCATGTGCAAAAAGTTGAGGATGGCAATGATGTGGAAGCGATCGATGCCGCCATCCGCGCCGCGAAAGCTGATCCACGCCCGTCTCTAATTTGCGTTCGCACCACGATTGGTTATGGCGCGCCAAAAAAACAAGGTACAGCCAAAGCACACGGCGAACCGCTCGGTGACGAGGAGTTGAATGCAGCCAAGGAAAATCTCGGCTGGCCAGTCGAACCGCGTTTTCTTATTCCTGGCGAGGTGCTGGAGTTTTATCGGGAAGCTATTGAAAAGGGACGCGAGCGCGAATTCGACTGGAAGATGAAGCTGGATGCCTACAAACAGATTCACCCGGCCTCTGGCGCAGAATTGGATCGTCGTCTTAGGGGTGAATTGCCAAAAGATTGGGATAAGGATTTGCCTATCTTTCCAACAGATGCAAAAGGCATGGCCACACGTGCTTCTTCGGGAAAAGTGCTGAACGCGTTATCTGTGAAACTCCCAGAACTTATCGGCGGCTCTGCCGATTTGACTCCCTCGAACAACACAAAATTTGATGAGGCCGGTGATTTCCAGAAGGATAACCCAATCGGGCGTTATCTGCGCTTTGGTGTGCGCGAACATGCCATGGGCGCAGCGCTGAATGGCATCAATCTGTTTGGCGGCCTCATTGCCTATGGCGGGACTTTCCTGATCTTTTCTGACTATATGAAACCAGCCATCCGTATTGCCGCGATTTCAGAAGTTCCGTCAATTTTTGTTTTT
>JAXIPJ010000405.1:0-2816 GCA_045402985.1 Anaerolineales bacterium | reverse complement strand
AGCTGCCACGAGGCTGAAAAGATCTTCAACACGACAGGCCAGCACCGAAGCCAAATGAAGAGCAACGGATGTGGTCGGTAAATACAGATGCGACTCAATTGAAGAGACCGCCTGCCGCGTGATGCCTGCACGTGCAGCAAGTTCGCCCTGCGAGAAGCCTTTCTGGGTACGGATCGATTTGAGGTGATTGGAAAACTTGGGGATCGTTTCGGTCGGCTCTTTCGGGATCTTCATAGCCAATGTATAGCAAGTATAATTGCTTTATGTCAAACATTATGTCTCACAATGTTTAGATTCTAAGATAATGCCTATGGGCGTT
This sequence comes from Anaerolineales bacterium, assembly GCA_045402985.1. Classification (GTDB taxonomy): domain Bacteria; phylum Chloroflexota; class Anaerolineae; order Anaerolineales; family Villigracilaceae; genus Defluviilinea. The sequence goes on along the minus strand of JAXIPJ010000405.1, from coordinate 2,497 downwards.
ATGAATTAGTATCAGGCACACAATAAATAATTTGCCTTATATTTATATTGTTGACAAACTAAATATACTTATATTATAAACATAATACTTAATCATGATCGGAACAGTAGTAATTAATGTGTCATCTCCCGAGGAAGCAAAGGAATAAGAAATGGACACCCCCATGCAACACTCCCACGGGCTGGCAGACGAGGTACACCGACACCTGACGCAGCAGATCCTTCGTGCCCTTCAAGACATTCGCTACGGCTCGGTGGAAATCATCATCCACGATTCCCGAATCGTCCAAATTGAGCGCAAGGAGAAGATCCGCATCGACACGGACTCTTCACGGACCACCAAATGAGCGAGGTGAATGTGACCACACAGTACTGTTGTCGTAGCTAAAGGAGGACACCCGGCCGTCCAGACAACTGGAGGCATAGCGCTTTGCATTTCAGCCATTCGATTCAATTGGTTACTGACCGGACAACCGGAAGTTCCCATCACGAGAAGGAGGTTCTCAGATGAGGAAGTCATGGTTGTTCGTTGGAGTAGCAGCAATGATCAGCGCCACCCTCGGATTCTGGTCGCCGGCGCGAGCAGAGGAGACAGGGCCGCCCGAGAAGTCCATCGAACAGCGATTTGAGGAGTTGGATCAGGAGATCCGTATCTTGAAACGGAAAAACGAACTGGTACAGGAAGCGGCAGAAACCGCGAAAAAATCAACGGCAGTCGTTAAGGCCGGTAATACCGGATTTTCATTAGAGTCCGCGGATGGCCAAAACGTCATTAAACTGCGCGGCTTGTTGCAAGTCGATTACCGCTACTATTTCGAAGGCTCTAGAGACGTTCGCAACCGTTCCGATCAACGTGCAGGCGATCTGGATTCCAACGGATTCAGCGACACTGGCGACACATGGCTGTTACGCCGCATTCGTCCGATCATCCAAGGCACGTTGTTTGGCATATATGACTTTCGCTTTACCCCTGATTTTGCCGGCAACAGCGCAACAGTGGTTGATGCCTACATTGATGCCCGCTTCCATCCGGCCTTTAAGGTTCGCGCAGGTATATTCAAGAGTTTTGTTGGGTTAGAGCGACTGCAAAGTGGCGCAGACATCAAACTCATGGAAAGAAGTTATGTCACGAATGCAATTCTGCCCAATCGCGATTTAGGCATTGCAGTACACGGCGATGTTTTCGGAGACACATTGAATTACGCATTTGGTCTGGTTAACGGCGTGAATGACGGCAGCATCATTGGTACAGGCACTGCGTATGACGGGCACCCGGAAGGGACCGGACGTTTATTCGCTACACCATTTAAAGATTCCGACTCACGGTTGAGAGACTTAGGCTTCGGTGTCGCTGCCACTTACACTAATTTTCCGGGTGAAAGAAACCTGAACTTTACCGACACATCTGCGGCAGACGGGACAAGAAACGGTCTGCCAAGCTATCTATCGGATGGTCAAAACACGTTCTTTAGATATAACAGCACCGCGATTGCTTATGGGGAACGTTGGCGCATTGCGCCCCAGGCCAACTATTACAATGGTCCTTTGGGCATCATTGGCGAATTTGTGCTCGAAAGGCAAGCCGTCAGCTTAACCACCGGCGGTTCGCCTCCAGCAGGTGGGGCAGGTTCGAACACATTGATCCAACCAAATACAAATAAAAACCTGAATCATAATGCATGGCAAATCGCAGTCTCCTACATCCTGACCGGGGAAGATGCCTCCTTTCAGGGTGTCAAACCAAAACGAAACTTTATCTTTGGTACAGGCTGGGGCGCCTGGGAACTGGTTGCACGGTATAGCGAAATCAATCTTGATAATGCCACGTTCAAGAACCCTGCCGGCACTTCATATACCGGCGCTTACGCAGATTTGTCGACAAGTGCACAGTCGGCTCACTCCTGGACTGCAGGTGTGAACTGGTACCTCAATCCAAACGTCAAAGTTGTAATGAACTATTCGCATACGACATTTGATGGTGGCTCTGGTGTCGGAACTACACCGATCAACGCAGCAGGAACAAACCTGCAAGATCGTGAAGACGAAAGCGCCTTTTTCACTCGCGTACAGCACGCGTATTAATTCAACACAGTTTCACTAACCCAGAAGTGGAGGAATGGCCCATGCATATCACGGCACTCTGGAAGGCGCTAATCACGCTGAGCGCTGTACTGACATTTGCCAACCCGCTCACCGTCCCTGTCGCTATCGCGGAGGATACGATCCGTGTTGGGCACTTCCCAAACATTACGCATGTCCAAGGCCTGGTGGCCCAACATCTGTCTCGCACCGGCCACGGATGGTTTGAAGAACGACTGGGAACCGATGTCAAGATCGAGTGGTACATCTATAACGCGGGCCCGAGCGCCATGGAAGCGATCCTGGCGGATTCCATTGACCTGACCTACGTGGGTCCCAGCCCGACGTTGAATGCCTATGCAAAATCCAACGGCGAGGAAGTCCGAATCATTGCCGGCGCAGCTGCCGGCGGCGCAGCC
>JAXIPJ010000329.1:0-6479 GCA_045402985.1 Anaerolineales bacterium | reverse complement strand
CAGAATATGAGCAAGCCGTCCAATCTGAAAAAAAGGACGGCGATGTTGAATTCAGCAAAGACTTATCAACAGGCGAGGAGTTATTCCATTTCAAAGGAGAATCGTATGAAAGAATCTCGGATCTATTACTTCAACTCGATGAACAAATCTTTCAGTTGTATCAACTGTACAATCAAGTCTACAGGGATGAGGCAAACCCCACACCATTCCCAACCCAATCATCTCCTGAACAAAGCAAGGCGTATTATGAGTTTCTAATAGAGCAGGCGCAGGAGTTGTGTCCCATAAAGGAATTGGATTTGAGCGAAGCAACCGTCATGATCTATGATCCCGATGATGGAAAGCATCGCCCATGGATCATCAACGATGAAATTGCGCGTTGTGATGTTTACGGCTGGATGATCGAAGAATTGCGTATTGCTCCCGTCCTTGAAAAGGTCAACAAGGAAGCGAACATGACAATGATCCGTCTGGTAACTGGAAAACCAGATCTACAATTAAGTTTTCAAACCATCTCGGGCCCTGCAAATGCACCGGGACGAAATGCTGCACTTTATACTGACGAAACTGGCGCGGAATATTACGTGGATGTTGAAACGGCCCGATTAGTTGAGGTTATTCCGAACTTCCAGTCCCATCCAAATATTCCCGCTAACGAAAAGAAAAGCATGGATGAATTGCGTGGAATCGCAAGACAGTTTGCGTCCACAAATTCTCCACGCCTTGCTGAGTTGGAATCCGTGCTTCTTTACGAAGAGGGATGTAAAGGTGATATTTGCTTCTTTCGCTGGGATTATCGCAATAAAGATTGGAGTGGGACAGACTGGATTATGATGGCGCCCTTCCTGCAGGTCGGCGTTCTGGCTGATGGGCAGATTGCGACTTACAACAACACGCTGGATTTATTCGAGTAATATATTTTCATAAATCTTCACCCATTAAACCTTCGCACTCTTCGCCTTTTCGCGATTCAAGCCCCACCAAACTAATCTCCAATCTCTCTTTTCCCTTCTACCTCACCATCCCCCAAAACGCCAACCCTCCAAAAATGAATAAAACTGTCACCGTGCCAGTCAGCACCCCGCTGAACTCGCGGCGGTCCACGATCTCATAAGAATTCCGGATGCCTTCCACCTCCCACAGCGGACCTGCGAATGATGAAAATATCAATCCGCCGAGCAGGCCGCCGATATGTCCCCAATTGTCGATCTGCGGCTGCAGACCAAAGAAAAGATTGATTGCTACAATGAAGATGATATTCCCAATTGCGCTCCTGAATTGCCCTGCGAACAACTTTCGGTTCTGAAGCAGGAACACTCCCTCCGCGCCGATCAACCCAAAGATCGCAGTGGATGCCCCAACGGAATTTCCGTTTGTCAGCAGGAACGACATCACATTTCCTGCGAACGCGCCGAGTACATAAAGCAACAGGAAGCGTCCATGCCCAAAGTGACGTTCGAGTCCAATTCCAAAGGAAAACAGCGCATACATATTGAACGCAATATGCGGGATTGATCCATGCACAAGCGCGGGCGTAAGCAGGCGCCAGAGCTGTCCCGCACGGATCAAGTCATTGTCTTTGGCAAGGAATGCACCCGGCAGATCACCTTGCAAAAGGACTTCACTCGCCAGTTGCAAAATATAAATAATCACCGTGCTGGCAATGATGGCATACGTCACATACGGAGCGGATTGGGGCAAAGAGACGCGGACAGATTGTTCTTCTGACACAGGCGGGGCGGGCGGATAATCGTTCACAGAGACACCTTTCTGGGTTTCACACGGTGATGTTCCGCGTCGATGATGGCGCGGATAAGATCCACGGTTTCATCCAGATGAAAATTGCGGTTGACGATCACATAATCGAACGCCTGCACACGGTTGAGTTCCTTGCGCGCAGTGGCAATACGGATGGCAAGCGAATTGGCAGTCTCGGTCTTGCGGGTCTCGAGGCGCTGTACCAACGCGTCCTCGCTTTCCGTGGTGATAAAGATCATCAATGCCTGGGGCGCAAGTCTGCGGACAGTCTCCGCGCCCTGCACATCCAGCCGCATGACCACATCCATGCCGCTGGCGAGCGCCTCACGCACCTGCTGCTTGGGAATGCCCTTGTAATCTCCATAAACGATCGCATGTTCGATCAGCTCATCCTCATCGATCATGCGTGCAAAATCTTCGGTTGAAATGAACAGGTAATCTCTGCCATGCTCTTCGTTAGCGCGCTTTGGGCGTGTGGTTGCGGTCACAACAAAATGGAAGGGCAATCCACGTTCCTTCATGCGCTGCATCACGGTATCCTTGCCCGCGCCCGATGGCCCAGAAATAACGATCAATAATGGCTGTGGATAATGGATATTGAATTCTATGTCAGTAAGTGGAGGCATACATAATTTTACCAGAGGGGACTCGCCGCTTCTGCATTTCAACTTCCTTGTGATTTTTCCAACACCTGTTCAACCACTGGGATGATGTCTTCGCTTCGCATCCCCACCGACGCCTTCTCCAGCCATACCAGGAACTCTGCATTCCCCTTCGGCCCCAACAACGGAGACTTGATCAGCCCACGAATTGAAAAGCCTTCCCGTTGAGCAAAACCCAAAACATCAAGCAGCACTTGTTTGTGAATTTCGGGGTCACGGATAACCCCATCCCCGCGTGAAACATCCTTTTTGCCCGCTTCAAATTGAGGCTTGATGAGGGCGACAATATCCGTTCTTTCCTCTTTCCTCTTTCCTTCATCGAAAGAGGAAAGAGGAAAGAAACCAAACCACCTCTTAACCACCGGCAATAAAATTTTCAGAGAAATAAATGACGCATCAACTGTTGCAAGCGACACCTGCTCGGGCAAAGATTTGACAAAGCGCGCGTTGGTCTGCTCCATCACAACCACGCGTGGGTCATTGCGCAGCTTCCAATGCAGGATGCCTTTCCCCACATCAATCGCATACACTTTCCGCGCACCGCGTTGCAATAGACAATCAGTAAATCCGCCTGTCGACGCGCCCACATCTGCACATACAAATCCGTTCACGTTTATCCCAAAGGCTTCAAGCGCCGCATCCAGCTTTTCACCGCCGCGCGAGACGAAGCGCGGTCCGGAATCCACTGTCAGAACAGAATCGGCTGAGATGGCGGTGGCAGGCTTGAGCGCGACCTGATCCGCGACTCGCACCTGTCCTGCCATGATCATGGCCTGAGCCTTCGCACGCGATTCCGCGAGTCCGCGTTCCACGAGCAACAGATCCAAACGGATTTTAGGCATGAGCGAATTGTAATCCGTGAATCACAAATTCCCAATTACCAGTCTCCAGTCTCTATTTCTCTATTCTCCGATTCTCTCTGAAACTTTTCTCTGTTATCATTAACCCATGTTATCTGCCCTCCTCAAAACCCTGCGTCTGCGCCAATGGATAAAGAACGGCTTCATCTTTTTTGCCTTGATCTTCGACAAGCAATTATTCACGCTCGCACCGTTTTTACGAACACTGGCAGGTTTCTTTTTATTTTGTTTGATCTCGAGCGCTGTCTATCTTTTGAATGACATTGCCGACATCGAAGCGGATCGCCAGCACCCCGAAAAGAAATATCGGCCACTTGCTTCGGGCGCGTTGCCCGTCAGTCTGGCGCTGGGCGCGGCCATCGTTCTTGCGCTGATCGCGCTTCTGCTTGGTTATCGGATGGCGCCTGCTTTTGCGGGCATTCTGGCGATCTATCTGATACTCAACGTGCTTTATTCGCTCTGGCTCAAACACGTTCCCATTTTGGATGTTCTTATTGTTTCGTCAGGCTTCGTTCTGCGCGTGGCTGCGGGTGTGGCGCTTATTACGGTCGAACGATTCTCACCGTGGCTCTATGTGATCACCACATTATTCTCCCTTTACATTGGCCTTGGCAAACGCCGCGCAGAAATGAATCTGCTTGCAGAGGGGGCCGCCGCGCACCGCAAAGTACTGGACGGATACACCATTCCCCTGCTCGATCAATACATCACGATCGTCTCAGGCATGACCATCATCACATATTCGCTTTACACTTTCTCAGCGCCAAACCTGCCCTTAAATCACAGCATGATGCTCACCATTCCATTCGTGGTCTATGGCATCTTTCGTTATTTGCAATTGATACAGACTGGGCATGCCGCAGGCGCACCTGACGAAGTCGCGCTCAAGGATCGTCCCTTGCAGATCACTGTTTTACTTTGGGGTCTTACCGTGATCGGCATATTTTATTTATCGTGAAAGCCTCTGCCCCGGGCAAGCTCATTTTGTTCGGCGAACACGCCGTCGTCTATGGGCGGCCTGCGCTGGCCATCCCAGTTACACAAGTCCATACGGATGTTGAAGTCCGGGACTCTTCCCGCGCTGGAATCTGGATCCATGCCCCGGACGTGAATCTTCACGCCGAACTGAATACGCTTCCATCTGACCATCCGCTTGCTGCCGTTATTCATAACTTTTTTTTCCTCTTTCGCGTTACCCCATTTCCGAATCTCGAGATAAAGATTTCCTCTACAATCCCAGTTGCTTCCGGGCTCGGCTCCGGCGCGGCAGTGACAGTTGCCTTAACGCGCGTGCTTTCCTCCTTCCTCGCACGTCCCATGCCAGACGCAGAGGTCAACGCGTTTGCGTATGAAATTGAAAAACTTCATCACGGCACACCATCCGGCATCGATAACACAGTTATCACATATGCCAAGCCTGTCTATTTCATAAAGGGTCAACCCATTGAGACGTTCAGGGTTGGCACGCCATTCACCATCGTGATCGGTGATACAGGCATTTCCGCGCCCACGAAAGAAGCCGTTGGCGATGTGCGCAAATTATGGGAAACAGATAAAGGGAAATGGGAAAGTGTTTTTGACAGGGTTGGGAAAATCGCCGGAGAAGCAAGAAAAAATATAGAAAATGGTAAGTGGGAATTGCTTGGCGAATTGATGGATCAAAATCATTTACTCCTGCAGAAAATGACTGTCTCTTCACCCGAACTTGACAGTCTCGGTTCAGCCGCGCGTGGTGCCGGGGCATTGGGAGCAAAGCTCAGCGGCGGCGGACGCGGCGGAAACATGATCGCGTTGGTACATGTCAATTTGGCGGAATCAGTTGCAAAGTCCCTGATCGAAGCTGGCGCGCAGCGCACCATCATCACACAGGTTTCATGAAATCCATCGCGCCGCTGCTTGCGTATCTCGCGGTCGGCATCGGAATGTTCCAGCTGCATAGTGCCTGGGGCGCGCTGCTGGGATTCCATCTTGTGATCGTTGTTTCTCTTTTGTGGGTCAGACCCAATATTCCCATTGCAGTTCTATTTAAGAGCACAAACATTAAATGGATACTCTTAAGCGTTTTGCTGTGCGGGAGCAGTGGCCTGGCTTTATATTTTCTCTGGGCAAATTTTGGGCCTGCAACTGACCTCCCTGCTCAGATCGAATCGCTGGGTCTCACGCCCACAAACTGGCCGGGTTTCATTGCGTATTTCGCGCTTGTCAACCCGTTGCTGGAGGAATATTTCTGGCGCGGTTATGTGGGAGATCCGACAAATAGGCTTGATGTTTACGATTTGATTTACGCTGGCTTCCATGCTTTGGTGCTCATCGGGAAGGTACCCATCAACTCGATCATTTTCGCGCTGGCGGCGCTCACGTTTGCAGGCTGGCTTTGGAGACAGGTCGCGCGTGAGGATCGCGGCCTGCTAGCACCAGTGCTGGGACATATGGCCGCGGATTTCACAATCCTTCTGGCCATTTTTTGGAGGATATAAAACTCAACAAAATTTTAAGAAATTCCAGCGCGCAACACTTTCAGTCAGTGCTATAATTTTTCATTATGAACAGGTTCTTCACCCGCCCTCCCTGCTAACTCGAAACTGTAAGATATATTGCTCGTGAAGCCCAACGGGCTTCTTTTGCGTTCTCCCTAACTCGTAAAAAACCTACTCCTGACGATCTCGACGGCGCCTGACGAAGGCGTCTCTTCGCGTTCACACACCGTGCGCGTGCTCCGCCCTGCTCCATTCTGTCTCACTGGATCCCACTCGATCTCACACAACAGAATGGAGGTTTCCAATGGAAACAATTCAGGGCAAAATGCCCATTGAACTAAACCAGGCAGAGTTGCAAATGCGGCTCGCCGACTACAAACACATCCACCTTGATCTTGGCACAGGTGACGGACGCTTTATCCGTTATATGGCAGAACAGCACCCGTGCTCATTCTTCATCGGCCTTGACGCCTGCCGCGAGAATCTGCGCGACAACTCCGGCAGAAAACTACCGAACGCGTTGTTCGTCATCGCCAGCGCACAGTCCCTGCCAATCGAGTTGAACGGGCTAATCTCCCACCTCACCATCAACTTCCCGTGGGGCAGTTTGCTTGAAAGCCTACTGATTGGTGACGCAAGACTGATGAATAGCCTTGAACACATTTCAAGTTCATTTGCAAAAGTGGATGTGCGTTTGAATGGCGGCGCGTTGGCTGAGACTG
>JAXIPJ010000147.1:0-10402 GCA_045402985.1 Anaerolineales bacterium | reverse complement strand
GAGGCGATGTGCCTTTTAGCAAATTGTTTTGTCTGGGTAATTTCAGATGAGGGAAGAATCGTTCCACTTTCTTTGTTGTCTCACCTGGCCGAAACAACAAGGCTGCCCTGATAAAGCGGTGCTGTACTCTCCTCGCGGGTAATCACTGCCCGGATTTCCAGGCATCCTGGTCGTTCGAGCAAAACGGTGGTGACCAAAGAGTAAATTGTTGGCGGTGTGGCATCTCCGGAAAGCAAGCCGCTTGCAATATCGGTATCAAGAAGATCCAGGGGTTGGTCGGACAACGGAATGATCTGCTGGGTGTCCGTGTATTGGCCAAAGACCTGGATGCGTATTGGCGCTTGCTGGGTGAGATTCTGAGTATCGAGCAGAATCCATTGCACGGGGAAAGCCGAACCGGACCCCCAGGGTCCTCCGCCATCGACAACCCAAAGCTCCTCCGAAAGCGGACGCGCCAGTCCGACTCCTGCAAACTTTGCCTGAGCCTGGGTCTCGTCCGGACATGCAGCAGCCGGGAGCGTTGCGGGACCTTCCGTCACATCGACCTGACGGTGAGCTGGCGCTCCCACCAGTGCCTCGATCGATAGGGCCAATTGTGAGGCAGAAGCGAACGCATCCCAACGCTGTTGAATGATTCCATCGGCGCCAATCAAGAATGTGGCCGGTGTTAACTTGACAGCGTATGAAGTGGCGACCGAGCTATCAGAATCATCCAGGACAGGAATATCCTCCAATTGCCAGTCATAAGTGAAGTTAATCAGTTGATCTTGGGAGGGCTGCTCACCGGTCGCGATGCGCGCCGCGTCGATGATCCATACAACCAGCCCCTTCGGCCCGTATTGTTCCTGCATACTTTTGAGAAAGACGATTTGCGCGCGAGATGGGTCGGATGTAGCCGAGGTGGCTTCAGCCCGGGTATTGATGAACGAAAGCAGGAGAGGTTGACCCGTTAAGTCCGCTGTGCGATATTCACCGCCGCGCACGGCTTGCAGGGCAAAATCAGGGGCAGAGGTACCCGGTTCAAGGGTCATGGCAGAACCGCAACCGCAGGTGACCATGAAGATGATTGGCAGCAAAAGCCTAGGGGCAAGATTCGCAAATCCGTTTTTTTTCACAGCGATGATTCTACCTGCTTAGCCAGAAGATAGGGGCGCGGAGAGGAGCGCGCCCCTATCACGTATCAGGTTTGGCGGAGGGTTACGGATAGATTTCGAATTCGTCGAGGTAGTTTCCTTCCCACGGTAAGTGCCACACCATGGAATGCATCTGCATGTAACGCGCCGAGGCGGGACTGAGGCGGAAATACATTATGGACGTTCGTGAGCACCGATGTCGAACACACCCACCGGGATGGAATTTCCGAAGAAGTCTCGTGTGCCCGGCGTGCAGCCGGTGACACCGGTACATGGATCGATCCCGGCATTGATGGCTGGGGAGCCCGCCTGAAGTGTCCATTGCGTTGTCGGCTTGCCGATGCCATGGTACCCAAGGCTATTCACCAGCGGATTCTGGTTGTAAATCCCATGCGGCTCCGGCGAAGGATCGGCTGTGAGGGTGCCTAGCGTGTAGTACCAGAGGTTGTAATCGCGTGTCCAGGGGAAGAGGGAGAGTCCTGGCCCATATGGGTTCTGGATGGTCGAGACGATCAGGTTGTTCCGGAAAGTCAGCGGCAAGTTTCCATACCTGACAGATCCGCCTGAGCACCAGTCTACTGCCACGGTCGACGTCACATATAGCGTGTTGTTGTAAATTTGAACTCCGTCCAGGCTGCCTCGATTCCAGGTGCACACGTAGATTTCCCCGCGTCCTTCTTTCGGACTGCCATCGACCAGTGTGGCCTGGGTGCCGTTGGAGGCACAAATATTGTAGCGGAAGATCGAATTGACTGTCGGTTTTCCCTCCGCTCCAAAGATGCCAACGCAATAGGCCGAGTTATCATGTGCGTAGTTATACTGGTAATTGCCATTGCTGCTGTAGTAATCCAGATCGAAGGCGCCGCCATCTGCTCCCGGAGAGTGATTATCGTAAGCCTCATTGAATTGGGCAGTGACACTGTCTGCTGCCCAATACCACAGCGCGACCGGCGTGCCAATGGTTCCGCCAGCCGGATTGGCCGGATTCGGCGGCTCCATACCTGAGCGGTAGACCACGTTATTCTCCATCATTACATTGTCGCTCAGGTAAACGGCGAAGCCATCGCCATAGGTGTCATGCACAGTAGAGTTGCGGATGGTGATGTTCTTGCTGCGGCGGGTGCGGTCCTGTGAATGGTTCTTCCAGGCCGTATCGCCCTCGAGCTGCATACCCCAGACAAAAATACCGCCCCAGAGCGTCGTGTCATAGGCATTGACGTTATCAATCAGGACGCTATCGAAATGGCTGAGCCGTACCCAGTCCCATTGCAACCCGCCATCGGTATCGTTTTGAGGCAGGTTCACCACGCCCGGAGCGAGGACAACCAAGCCAGTCCATTTTCTCGATCTTGGCTGATACGAACCACCGGTCACGTGATGCACAACCAGGTTCTGAAGGGTCAGGCCGGTGGAGGCGCCCTCAACATTCGTCGTGGCAAGAATCCCCCAGGTGCGACCGTTGATGACCTCCAGGTCCTGCATGGTGACATACGATGGATTCATCAGTTCGACGGCGGCTTGTGTGAAGTTTCCATCAATAATTGGCAACGCGCCAGTACCGTAGGCGCCGATAGTGATGCGCGCCGAACTTGTGCCGGTCGATGAGAAGTAGAAGAATCCGGTGCAGGTGGTGCCGCGCTTGAAGAGTAGGCTGTCACCGGGCGCAAAGGTACGTCCGTTGACGGTGGTCAAGTTGTTCCAGGGGCTGGACTGCGTGCCATTGCCGTTCGTGACGGCCGAGCAGTCCACATAATAAGTGACCGCCGGACCTGGGGTCGGAGTGGGAGGTGGGGGCGTTTTCGTGGGTTTTGGGGCTGCACCAGCCGGGACAGCACTAAGGCTGGCCATCATGACCGCAGCCAGAAGTATCAGCGTGATGACTATCGAAACCAGGCTCGCATATCTCAGATTGTCTTTCATGACCTAATCCTTTGCCTTTATCTAGTATCGGATGAGGATGGCGCTTGTGCCAGGGATAGTGAAAGTGACATGGCCGTTGGTGAGCATCGGGTTGCCAACGATCACATCCAGATGCGTGGCATCGAACTGCCACATCGTCCCGGTGCCGCTGGTGATCAAGGCCGAAAGGTTGGCATCCACGGTATATGAGGTGTTCGCGGCGCTGTTGGTGACTAGTAGATAGGTATTGCCGGTGGCATCCCTGGTGGTGATCGCCAGTAAATTGCTGTGACTGGTGGTGCTTTGATAGGTCGTCTTGCAGGCTTGTAGGGCGCGCGTGCCAAGTCGCGTGGCGTAAAAACTTGTGCGCTTGACGCCATTCTCATCCACGAGTCCCTGGAAATTCTGGAAACCGCCATGGAAGCCGTCCCAATCATAGAAGGTAAACAGGTGGCTGCCGTCAATATGGTCATTGGCCGGCTGGGATCCGCGGATCAGGTTGTTGATAATTGTTTTGACCCCGGTCGAGGCATTGGTGTACCCACCCCGGTAGGTCGCCCATTCACTTAACCACAGTTCGGCATTGGCGAAGCCATTCGCGTTCATATGACCATGCACGGTCTGGTTGCCGCTGAGGATGTTGCCGCCGTAATTGTGATAGTCCACAATCGTGAAGTGGTCCCCAACATTGATCATCGCGTCGCGGGGCCAGCTGGTGCTGTTGGACACCGGGGCGTACACACGCGGCGTGCGACCGGGAAGATACGTGGAATACACGTGCTGGAGGGCATCGTTGGTGTAGATCACCAATTGATAATAATCTTCGATCGTGCCGTTGAAGCCCTGACCCCCGTTGTTCGGCTCGTTGTGGACTTCGTAATCATCCACGCGGTAGTCGTTTCGCACGTTTAGCCAGTAGGCCGTGGCGAAGACATGCTCCCACCACTCGTTCCAATCTGCTGGCGTGTTCGGCGGGTTCAAATTCGTCTCCGCCCAGGCCGGTTCAGTATTGTTATCCACGTTGCGTACCGTCAACACTGGTCGAATGCCAGCATCTTTGAGCGATTGAAAGATCGTACGCGCGTTGCCCTGCCAAGTGGTTCCCGGTTCGCCTGACCAGTGGTAGTCACTGCCATCAGGCGGAGTGGTCATGATGTTATCCCACCAGGTCCAGTTGACCAGGTTCGGGTTGGCTTTGATCTGGTCAATCGTCGGTGACCCATATACGCCATCATCGTCCTGACGCTCCCAACGGGACATACCGCCATAGATGCGATAGGTGTTCAACCCCGCGTCCTGCAGATCAGCAACATTGAAACGGACGTTGCCTTCCGTGGCCCCAATGTAACAGGTGCTCACTCCCCACGGCGTTCCAGAGACCGTAATCGTGGCGGAAGCCGCCTGTACGATTGTTGTGGGAATCAAGAGCACGGTAATGAGAATGATCGTCAGCACCCTGGAGAAGATACGTTTCATCTTGGACATTTGAACTGCTCTCCTTTCGAATGTATGTTTTTTCCTATTGAAAAGGCCAGGTACAGTGCGGTGGTCACGATATATTTTTTGATCGCTGCCTCCTTGCCGATCTCGATGTCTGAATTTCTGTAATCAGCCTATTGGAATCGAGAAACGGAAGAACTGAAATTGATCTCCTGATAACAAATTACTCCTTTTCACTTAAGAAGTCATGCCCTAAAGGATTCAGTTCTTTCCCTTCTGGATACAAAAACTCTCCTGCAGCTAGAATTTGCTGCGGGAGAGTAGCGTGGGTAGCCACACGCAGTTCTTAGCGGTGCTTATTTTTCGTTTCCAGCCTGGACTCCGACCTGCACGGAAAGATCGTCGAACAAAGCGACCGAATCGGCGTGGGTAATGAATCCTAGCTTTCCGGAGCGCATGAATGTCCGGTCTGTCGCTTCGAGCGTTTTTTCACCGTCGAACCAGACCGTGATGCGGCTGCCTTCCGTTTCGATCTTTAGCGTATACCAGCCCCAGGTCGGGGTCGGTGCATCTTGCTCGAACTGGACCGCTATCTGAATCGGCGCAGAGGCGATTTCCTGTGGTTGGCCATCCACCATCTTTAACAGGTGCAATTGGCTATCAAGCACATTGGCGAGCACAGCATAGTAATTATCCTTATCTTGGACGCGCCAGATCAGTCCCTGACTCTGGTCCAGAGTCCCACCCATGGGTTTGACGTACACCGAAAGTGTCACATCTTTTGCCTGCGTGTCCCGCAACAGGGCAATGGGATAATGATCCGGCTCGGCCAGGGTGGCGGCCTGGATGAGGACAAGCTCCGGCGAGGGAGCGAAGCGATCCAGATACACGCGCCAGAAGGGACGGCCAGCACTCAAGACAGGGCCGTTGGAACCGGTCGCGTCATAATCGAACTCTTCGGGCACGGCACCGTAGTGATACTGATGGAGGTCGATCAGGAGGTCAATGGACGTTTCGGTTCGGGTAAAAAAGTCAACGGATAAGGCCGCAGCGAGGATCAATATCACCGCTGCACTCGCCAGCTTCAAGATCCTGGCAGAGCCGGTCGGCTGGTTGCGTCTTTTGCGCACAGTCATGCAGGTTCTCTCCACCAGGACAGACTTCAGGCAGCTATATGAATCAGAATTCGGCCAGGCTTTGAAGCAGACCCAGGATTAACCTTGCTGAGGTCCGTCTGGACGGGACGCGCTTTTCTTCCAGGCTCGTTCTCGTGGCGGGATGGGCTGCAAGATTTTGCGGCGCTCGGGGGTCAATCGATTGAGCAGCTGCTGAGAGTAGGTGTAGCCGTAGCGGGTATTGCCCCAGGTTGGACCGTACCGGTAGATGACCACTCGTCTCTCGCCAGGATTGATGCGGGAGGACGCGCCATGCGACAGCGCGTCTACGAACATCAAGGCATCGCCGGCGTTCAGTGACACTTCGACTGCGCCCTCCATCGTATCCATTTGCCCGCGTCCATCCCAGTCTTTCAACATATCGGGGTGGGCGAAGTTTGACTTATGGCTGCCTGGGATAACCATAGTGCCCCCATCGCCAGGGCCAATATCGGTGAGCGCCAGGAGGATATTCACCTGACCACAACGGAACTGATTGTTGACAAAGCGATATTGATTGCGAACCACACCATCCTGGTTCCCGGAATGGACGGGGAAGAAACCTCCCGTCCGGCGGATGGAAGCAAAGCATTCGTCGATATACAAACCTTCAACATAACTGCCCTGTTCACCGCAATACCGCAGCAGGCGGTCGTGCCAGGCGGGATAGTCGATCATCTCCTCGAATGCCTCCCCGCCTTCGACGATATTCTGCAGTTCCATTCCAGCATTCGCATTGTTATCAAGGCGCTGGACATTCCCCCGCCACTCCAAATACTCCAGATCGAGAAAAGGGTCGATCGCCCGATTCAGCCTATCGACCAGGTCGGGTGATACAGCATTCCTGAGGAAAATATATCCGCGCAGATCAAAAAGATAGTCTTGAATATCGTAATCGTAGCTCATTGCCCTTTCTCCTGATTCCTGGTAATTGTTGGTGAGGTGATTATAAACTTCCAGGATAACGCTGGCAACAGTAGTAGGCTGTCAAACACAACTCCTGGAGCCAATGTCCCGGCTCCAGGAGCATCTTAGAAAACGTCTATTAGCAATCCCAGTTTAATCACCGAATGAACTGGTTAGGGCCGCTCCGCTGCACCGATATCATACGCGCCACCTTGCGGGATTAGCGTTCCAAAGTAATCGCGTGTGCCCATGCCTCGCAGCGCCTCGGTGACAACGCGGGCATGATTTATCGCAGGAGAGCCGGCTTGTAACAGATAGGCATTCGGACCGCTGCCCAACGCGCCGGTGATCAGCGGATTGGCATTGTAACCCTGGGCATCGAAGCCCTTGGCTTGCCAGCCAGACCAGGTGGTGATGGCCGTCCTGCTCCACTGGAAACGTAGTCCGCCTTCCACGCGGTACCAGAGATTGTTGTTGAAGAAGAAGGTGCCTTTGGCATCCGTCCAAACAAGATTACTGACCGCGCTGGGATTGACCGTGCCGTTGTTGATGAAGATGTTGTTGTAGACGTGCGCTGTCGGGTTGCCGGATTTGCCCCAGACACTCGAGCAGAATGCCCCACCCTCAGCCTGGAACATCACCGAGCCAGCCAGCCGGTTGGGCTCATAGTAGATGGTATTGTTATAGATGACCCCGGGAAGGACGCCGCCAAAGATGGTGATCGGGCACGCCAGCACCTTGGCATCCCGCTCGCTGATGTTGTAGCGCATCTGGATGTTGTGACTCACGCCGCGCGCGTAGCCGTAGCCGATCGGCCAGGTCAGGATCAGAAAGCCTTCGCCTTCGTTATCATGCGACCAGTTGTACTGCATCATACAGTCTTCGGAGCCGAGGTCGCAGTCGAAGCCGCCGCCATCGCGGGCATGGTTCGTGTTATCTGGCGTCATGTTGTGGTGTGAATTGTTGAACTGGATGGTCGTATCATGCGAGTCCCAGGTCCACAGGCCCAGGCGGGCATTGCGATTCTGACCATTGTAGGAAGCCTCGTTACCGTCCATCAGAACGTGGTCGGCCGGGCCGACCACGGCTCCATCGGCGCCATTATGATGCAAGTAAGAGTTGAGCACCTGGATATTGGTGGAACCATAAATAATGGTCTTGGTGTAAGTGCTGGTAACATCCAAACCAGATTTATGGTTGTTCCAGGCTTCGACGCCTGTAACCACCAGATTATCGATAGAGCCAAACGTGTTTGTATCGAGCTGGTAATAACCAGCACCGCCGTAGACGCCATTCCACGAACCATCGTGCACCTTGAGGTTCTCCAGGCGGATGTTGCGGACGGTGCAGGCCTCACCGCAAGCTTGTACGCCCACCGGACCCAGACCCAGGATGTGCACGATGGCCCGCATATACTCATCCGAGTTCTGATCCTGATCCTTGCCATGCTCACTCTCGATCAGCTGTGGCGTCTGGCCGTGCTGGGTCAGATCCAGATTGCGGACCGTATAGTTCTGCACATTGAGCAGAAAGATCGCGGGTTCATGAGCACCCACGCCATCGATCACAGGCAGGTTGCCGGTGCCGTAGTCGGCAACGATGACCGGGTTACCGACCGCACCATTGCCTACTGGCTTGAAGGCCGCGCCCGAGCAGGTTGTCCCGCGCGCGAACAGGATCTGGTCGCCAGCCGTATACGTCTGCTGGTTGGCCCGCGTGGTTGTGCGCCAGGCCGTGGACGGGCTGAGGCCGTTGTTCGAGTCACTGCCAGTGGCACAGTTCACATAATAGATAGTGTTGACAGCCCGCACATTTGATGGGGCCGCAAATACGCTCATCAAGACGACGAGCAGGGCGGTCAGGAACATAACACTGCGTCTGAGATTGTCTTTCATGGTGAGACTCCTTATTGGAAAATGTTTTACTGTACTGTGACCACGTTCGCCGTGGTGCTGCTCTTGCCGGTGCTGTCCGTCACCTTGACTTGAATGGCGTGCGTGCCAGCCGTTAGATTGGCCGTCGCGGTGTACTGATTGCCGGAGACGAAGGTCATGTTCGTGAACGCGCCGTTGTTAGCCGGATCAATCCGGTACTGCACCGACGAGATCGTGCCGTCGTCGAACGCATTGGCGTTGATCGTCACGTTGCCCACCGCGACCGTCGCGGACTTGGTGGGCGAGGTGATGAACGCGCTCGGCGTCGAATTGTATGGCGCGGAGGCGTTGCTCAGAATCCAGCGCACCGAGTCGAGCGCCAGGTTACTGGCCGTCAGTGAGACCACCGGGCCGGTGACCGTGCTCGTGCCGGTGTAGTCATCCGGGTCAAGTGTGGCAACCTTCACGCTCGTCCACGGAGTCCGGAGCGAGACGGTGAAGGTGCGCGGATCAAGCAGGTAGCCGCCCTGGAAGTTGGTCAGGATGACTTCGATCCGATCGCTATACTGCACTGCATCCACTTCATACTGGCAATCGCAGTTGGCGGCGGAGACTTCCACCGGGATGGATTTGGCTTCCCAATCGAGCACCCAGTTCCAGTGCTGCCAGTAGGCGCCCGAGCTCGTCCACAGCCAGTTGGTGTACGGCGGGCCCGGCGGCTCGATGTTGAGTGTGCCAGTGTTGTACGTCTCGAAGTAGCCGTCGTTGTGCGCGTAAGGATCAGGATCCCCGAAGCAACACCACTCGGTGTTGTTCGGCCAAGGCGCGTCTTTGTCGGGGTCGCCCTTGAACGCCCATTGGGTCAGGAAGTCCAGCGGCGAGGTCGGATCCAGCATCAAGTAGCCAATCGCTGAGGCGGCTTCCGCCGGGTTGTACTCCGGCACGTTGGCTTCGTTGATGAACCAGTTCGCCGGGCCGGTCTCGCTGATGAGGTATTGCTTGGACGGATCAATCGACTGGATCACGTCCATTTCCGGCTTGATGCCCCACTTGTAGTCGTGCGTGTGGAAGGCTTCAAACTTGGGGTTCATGGCGTTGTACGAATCCTGCCAGAACTCCGTCTGCCCCGGTTCGTTGGAGGCCGAAGGCGCGACAAAGGCAGCCACGCCATCGCCATCGGCGTCAATCGTGTCGTACTGCTTGAGCGTGTCGTAGGCGATGATGTATAGATCCACGTACTCCTGGAACGTACCTGCCCAGAAGCCAGTCATGGTCACTTCATTCATAATCGCGTAGTCGTCAATGAGGTCACCCATGCGCTCCGCGGTCTCTTGAATAAATTCCTGCCAGTAGCAGTAGCAGGTCGGTGGCCAGGCGCTGTAGTCTGGATCGTTGGGCATGGTCGAGGCCCACTTGGGGGTGTATTGGATCTTGATCATGATCCGCTTGACCCCGGCGTCGCGGAGCGTCTGGTAATAGTAGCGGTAGAAGCTCCAGGCCTCTTCATCCCACACCAGATGCGCCGGCTCGACATCCATCCAGGTCAGGTCCGGATAGGACGCCTTCCAGTGCGCTTCCTCAACCATCTCGATGTCAGATTCGAGTGTGTTCATGTTCAACAAGTAGTTGATCCACGTCTGGCCGGTTCCGCCACCTTCAATATCTTCTGCTTTCTGGCGGGCGACGATGATATCGTTGGTCCAGTAGTCGGTGGAGCCGACGTAGCGGCGCGGCTGGGTGTAGTTGAGTTGACCCTGAACGAGCGCGACGTAGTCCATGTCAAAGTACGGCGTCACGCCGTCCGGCGCGGAGCCGGGGCCGGCATTCGGCGCACCTGAGACGCGCAGGGTGAGCGTGTTGCTGCCAATGACAAGCTGATCACTGGTGAGGGCCCAGCGCAGGGTCTGAACGCCCTGGTTCCTGCCGCCGTTGCCCCATTTGCTGAACTCCCACGAGCCGGCCCAGCGTGGGGTCAGCTTGTGGCCGTTAAGCGTGG
>JAXIPJ010000424.1:0-2859 GCA_045402985.1 Anaerolineales bacterium | reverse complement strand
GAATACGAAGTCGGCGCGAAATTGCGAAGTTAATCCGTCAGAATGCAAAATATGAATCAACTTAAAGGAGAATCGAATGGACAAGAGACAAACGGGAATAATTGCGACAGTGGCTACCGCACTATTATGTGGTTGCCCAGGGCTGCTGGCGTTTTGCTGGGGAAGCCTTTCAGCAGTGGTCAGCTTTGTGCCTAATGCAGATATTAATATAGGGGGCAGCAGCGACCCACGTTCAGCTTTGTTTGCTGGTTTGGGCTCGCTTTGTGTGGGCATTTTGTTTATAGCCATTCCTGTTGCGGTTGGCTTCTTCATGCTGCGCCAAAAACCAACAGTAGATGCTATGAATACAGCACCTACAGTAACAGATGATCTGCCTCCATCCATATAATCAGGGTGTGTATGGCAAAATAAAGCGGCGACCTTTTGGTCGCCGCTTTATTTTTTAGATCGGATCTAAATTTACTTAACTATGATGCTCAGGCTCATGTTACAGAAGGTTTTTGAGCTGGCCTTTAAGTTCCAGGTAGTGCTGTAGGAGCTAGCGTCTTTTGGCGCAGTCATGTCTACAATAATGTCTGTTGTTGAGCCCACAGCCACATTTGCGTTGAGGTCGTAGCCAGCCACCTTGTGCAGCTTCGCCCCGCTGGCATAGAAGTAATCCACTGCGTTCTGGTCCCAGTTTTTCTGACCGATGTTCTTGACCTTCCAGACGGCGTCGAAACTAGCGCGCGGATTAAAGGATGTTCCATTCGCCGGGCTCACACTTACGACCTGACATGCATAATTATCAGAGCTGGTTCCGCTGCTGGTGCCACCTCCACTGCTGACCGCTGTAAAGGTGGGAATCACCAGTGAGGTGGGGCTTGAGAGAATGAATAACACTGTAGCTGTTGCGGTCGGCGTCGGAGTATCAGTATTGCGCGGCGTGGGAGTCGTTGTTGGTGTGAAGGTTGAAGTGGGCAATACTCTGGCTGTTTGGGTGGATGCTGCATTGACCGTCTGCGCGATGAACGTGCTGATGGCAGCCGGGTCAGAGGGAGGCAATGGCGTTGCCAGCGATGGGACAACGCATGCCAAAACCATGCTCAGGGAAATTAACCAGTTGATCAGTTTAACTTTACGTGTTGACATTTTTCCTCTTGCACATCCAGCATCAAGCCTGAAGCGGCATTGAAATTCGTTAAAAGTTCATCAGTTTGTTCTGTGATAGAATAACACCTTTATTATTTTTCAACGATGATGGAAGCATAGGGATAGCATAACGGGCCTTCCACCACCCATGTCATCACATGGTGGCCTTCCGTAGTGGGAGCGGTTGCATCAAAGATGACTTCGTATTGATCGCCAGGTTTCATCTCAGGGAGTTCGACGCGCGTTACACCGGTCATTTGCGTACCGATCGAGAACTTGAGATCAGTGCCAGCGCGTATGTTCTTGGTTCCGGTATTTACGATGATCCACTTAATATCAAAAGTATCGCCCGGGCGAAAGTAGGTATTATCGAACGGTCTGCGGCGAATGATGTCACAGGCGTACTCTTTTTTGATGATGGTGACTCCACCGCCGCCTCCGCTTGCAACTGTGGGAGGTACCACCACGAATGGAGTCGCGGTTGGGATGACCAGCGTGGGAGGAATTACCTCAGTCGGCGTTGGAGGCGGAGTATCTGTGGGTCGGGCTGCTTCTGTTTGGGTATTTTGGGCGGCAACAGTCAGTGCCACGGAGGTCGCGATCTGGTTCGCGACCTGCCCCGGGTCCTGAGTGGGCAGTTGCGGCTGTGCGGGTACGCAGGCGGCAAGTATGAAAATTACTGCCATTGCAGAGAAGAGAATTCGATCCTTGGATTTATTCATGCATGTCTCCTTCAGTTGCTTATTTCTCAAGTTTCTCAATTGGTTTCGAAGAGCCATCGCCGATGCCTAATGGCTGCCACTTTTTATCGTCTTTGAGGCGGTGTTGAATTCCATGCCGGTCGTGGGTTTCATCAAAGCCTTCTGGTTTTATGAACATCTGCTCGCCTTCGAGCAGGCCATGGATGCCCGTTTGACCGGGTTCAGGACGTTTCTCGCCTTTGAATTTTGCCGCGTCACCGGGCATGTAATCGGTGGGTTCCTCGTAGGAAGTGACGTAGCCTTCAAAGTTGCGCAGGATCACCTTGTGATCAGACATGCTCAACAAATAGTTCGGTGTTACAGGGATCTTGCCGCCGCCGCCCGGCGCATCCACGATGTATTGTGGCACCGCGTAGCCGGAGGTGTGACCGCGCAAGCCTTCCATGATCTCGATCCCTTTTGAAACGGGTGTGCGGAAGTGACCTGCGCCTTCCACAAGGTCACATTGATACAGGTAGTATGGCCGCACGCGGATCCGTACCAGGTCATGCACCAGTTGGCGCTGGATGTGGACGTTATCGTTCACACCCGCCAGCAACACAGACTGATTGCCGAGGGGGATGCCTGCTTTACTAAGACGGTCGCAGGCCTGTTCTAGTTCCAGCGAAATCTCATTTGAATGGTTAACGTGGATGTTGATCCACAGCGGATGGTACTTTGCGAGCATGTCGCACAGTTCCTGGGTCACGCGCATTGGCATGAAAACAGGCACTCGCGTACCCAGGCGCACGATCTCAATATGCGGGATGGCGTGCAGTCGGCTCAGGATCTCCTCCAGAATTTTGGGGGCCAGTACCAGCGGATCCCCTCCAGAGAGGAGCACATCGCGGACTTGCGGCGTGCGTTTGAGATACTCGATCTGCATCTCAAACTCCTGGCGCGAGAAGGTCTGGCTCGGGTCGCCTACAATGCGGGCGCGCGTGCAATAACGACAATAGGACGCGCATTGGGTTGTTACCAGCATCAG
>JAXIPJ010000443.1:0-6869 GCA_045402985.1 Anaerolineales bacterium | reverse complement strand
CTCGAACATAAACGTGACAGAGACTTCGCCCTGTTCTGGCAATACAAAACTCTCACTTCGATACAAACCCGGCAGGCTGACAGTGATATTGATACCAGGCGGGTAACCGGTCATATCGAAAATCGTGACGCCATTTTGTGTCCTTTGCGTGATCTGTTGATTGCTGGATGTAGTCAACAGCACGGACATCGAGTCTATCCATTCACCGGCGTCAGGGGAGCTATTTCCGTTGCGATCCATAAATACCTGAACCCTCACCTGCGCGCTGGATATGAAGACGGTCGGTGTCGGGATGGGAGTCCGCGTGGGCACAAACGTAGGTGCGGCCAGTGCAACATCCGCCTCACTAAATTGATAAAGATAAGAATCAAACGCAAACAAATTATTCATGAAACCATCTGCATAATCCTCTGCGCCTCTGCAGTTGAATTCTTTGGAAACATTTTCCCACGTGATCGCTAAATTGGATTTTTCGGTGGCGTTAATCGCCGTCTGTAAACAACTAAGGCCGCTGTGATATGCGACAAATGTAAATCGCCACAGATCCTCATAAGTGGTTTGGGTGTTATCAACACCGGCAGCCGTGGCGGTGGCAGCTGCGGCGGTGGCTGTCGCAGCATCCGCGTCAGCATCGGCATTCGCTCTGGCAGCAAGTTCCAAAATGACATCCACCTGCTGACAGTTTGCTTCGAGCAGCATTGCGATGAGCGAAACACTATCCTTTGCCTTATCCAGATCTATTCCATAGGCGCAGGTGGGACAACTGGCATCTGCCAGATTAACTATGGCCCCTCTGATCTGTGCCTGCTGAGATGGCTCCAAACTAAGATAAGGTCTGGAGCAGTCGGAAGTCACACTTGGACAAACCCTTTGATATAAGGTAGGGTCCTGGCGCAATAACACATCCAGGCCCAGTTGATTGATCTGACCCAGGCCAATCTCATCGAGATAAAAGCGGGCATTTCCGGGCCAAAATTGCGATTCAATCTCAATAAGCGTTTTTAAGACTTTTGGCGGGATACCCTGATCCCTGCTTGCCAGCCAGATATGCTCATCGAACTGATTCTGCCATTCGGTCATTGCGGTTGAGGCGCGCTCCAATCCACAGGCGGTGGGCCAATCTAAACCAAGGCTTAAGCCACCTGCTGGACAATCATTTGTTTCAACAATGCCGTTTAGGATAAGCTCTGTAGCAAGTGTATGCAGGGTTTTCCTTGTATTGATCTGATACGGAAATTGGACAAATTCGTCCCAGGTGGCGTTTGTTTCGTCCTGCACTCCCCAGGTGAGGGAACACGCATCGATGAAGGTGGTAAATTGGTTGACCGAATCTATCGTTACAGTGTACCCGCCCTGGCTCTGGACTACATTTACTGATGCGATCACCTCATCACTGGTTTCACCGGTCTCCGCATATGCCCTGAATACGAACCGTGAACTGGATTGCAGATTAATGGCACAGGGGGACTGCGTACATATAAATTCCTGTGAGTTGACAAATCCTCTGATGGTGACCAGGCCACTTCCCGGAAGAGAGGAGAAAGCACTCAGAATGACATAGGGCCTTGAAACGACCCCGTTTGGAGCTTGAATAAAAGCACTTAAACCGATGGAGGAAAAGCCCGAGGGAGGCAAAAGACTATTAAGCGGTACGGCAGTTGAAGTCGAAGCAAGCAGCGTTGATGTCGCCTGAATTGAGGTGGGTGAGCTTGTCGTCGCAATCTGCAGAATCGCATTGATCATCTCAGGCTGGTTGGCAACTGCCTGAGCCTGGACTACCAATATCCCAATAAAGCCTGGAAGCGCCATTCCAAGTATCAAAAGGATCAAAAATGTAGATTGACGCTTTTTTTTCCGCATACCCCTACTTATTGGAAAGTTGACTCATCACCCGTTTCCAGGTCGGTGATGGGACGGCAGGCGGAATGGATTTATAGATCTGGTCGCTTAGCATATATGCCATTTTTTCAAGGCCAATGCATATTGGCAGATCAGGGTTACTCAAGATGAAAGGTTGACCAAAATTAAGGGCGCGGTTCACCTCACCAGCCTCAAATGGCAAAACAAAATCAACAGGACGTTTTAAGACTTTCTCAAGCTGCGCCTGCTTGATGGCCGGGTTGGAAGAAATGTTGTTCAAAACAATCTTCACCTTTTCGAGAGGGATGCCCAGCCTGTCATATATCTCCAACGCACTCATGGTTGTGCGCAGCGAGGCCATTTCAGGCGCCATAACCAGCAGGACGGTATTGGACACGCTCAACATTTGAATTGTCATATCTGAAAAATCATGGGATGTATCCACAATGGTAAATTCGTTATGGTTTTTTAGTTTATCCATGAAAAGTTTCAGCGTCTCATGCGTAAATGTATCTGCGGCGATCGGGTAGCGCGGCGAGGCAATATAACGGATCCCGCTTTTGTGCGAGCACATCATTTCGCTAATCACGATATCATCCAGATTATCGTGATCTATACCTACCAGGTTCTCCCAGGTCGCAGAAGGCTTTGCGTCCAGCATCAATGCCACCTGTCCAGCTGTTAAGATACCATCGATAAGAAGAGTCGGCTTTCCCCAGAGTTTGTGGAATGCCAGCCCTAAATTGACAACGATGCTTGAACAACCCAGGCCGCCGCGCAAACTATGGACCGTGACAACAGTTGCATTGGTCGTTTTTTCCGTTTGCTGGCCAATTTGCATGGCCTTGCCGCGCCTGGCGAGAATGCCCATACGAGCAACCAGCTCTTCAGGCTGGAACGGTTTTACAACATAATCATCTGCCCCCAGTTCGAACGCTTTTAGCTTCTCGCTGAGCTCGTCCTTCGATGTAATAACAATTGCAGGGATATGACTGAACTTGGGGTCGCGGCGCAAGCGCGCAAGGATCTCAAATCCATCCATTTCTGGCAATTTGAGATCAATAATGAGCATTTCGGGTTGAAAGGACGGGACCTTGGCGAGCCCTTCACCACCTGATTTTGCATATTCCAGCTCGTATTCCGCCTCTTTGAGCGTCTTTCGTATTAACTTAAAATAAAACTCTTCGTCGTCGATGAGTAGGACCCGCATCTGTTCCTCCTGGCAAATAAAAATATATATAATTACTCGGCATGAAAGTTTCTCCCAGAAAGAAATATTTGCGCGATCTCTCCTAACTTACCTCCAACTGCCCTAATTTCCTTAAGCGTCTCGCCTATCAGATTAGTATAACCTGAGCTACTCTCAGTATCAAGCCTGTCTGCATATTCGGATAATTGCAAGATACCCAAATTGGCAGTCACACCCTTAAGGTTATGAGCAGCCCGGGAGAGCCCATCCAGGTCGCCAGCTGCAAAATAGTGTTGCATAGCTTCCAATTTTTCAGGAAGCTCCTGAATGAAGTCGCTTAACAATTCCCAGTAGGTATCTACATCACCGCCTACACGTTTTACCCCTTGCTGAAAATCAAGAACTTCACTAATGGATATTTCCTCATTCGGGACCGGTTCCACGTGTAAAGTGGAAGCCAGGATGGCGTCGGCCCGATATTTCAACATCCGCTGAATGTGATCCAATTCGAAGGGTTTGGGAATATAATTATCAATGCCAGCTTCAAATAGCTTTTCTCCGCGCTCAGGAAGATAACTGGCAGTCAATGCCACAATGAATGTGCGTACGCCCCCATTTTCCCACTCACGAATTTTCTGACTGGCCTCCACACCATCCATGACCGGCATTTGCAGATCCATGAATACAATGTCAAATTTTTTAGACTTAATCATGTTAAAGGCCTCCAAACCGTTGGAAGCCAGCTCCACCTGATGACCTTCACGCGACAGTAGGAGGTGCATCATACGCCGGTTCAACTCATCGTCATCCACTACCAGGATCGCCAGATGAGGAATCTCTGCACCCGCCACCAGATCAGTTTTGGCAAAACTCATAACCTAAAATTATCTCCTAATACACTGACAAGAATTCTGCCGTGTGCTCAAACACAACAAAATATGTGAACTCATACTACCATGCTTGAACCTGAATGCAACAAACTCACATGGGAATTATAATGCCCTTCACATGAGACGCTGGCCCGGCTCCCATCGAGTGCATGACGCCAAATACTGTTGAAAGTTACCCGACCAAACCACCTCTTCCATTATGCAATGAAGTTTCAACAAGTTTACCTGACGCACATCAATTTCAGATGGAAAATGCCAACACTATGGGTGTTTTTCTGAAATTTGCTCCGCAGAGACAGGGAATGCTTCGCGTTTCAGGAACACCAAATAAGCGTAGCCGAGCCCAAAGAGCAGATAGATCACCAGCACAAGCCAGCCATTGGAACGCATAACTCGCGATGTCATCCCAAGGAAAGTCACGATCAATCCAGCACCAGCGCCAACCAACAACGCAATTGACATGCCTTTTTGCATACCCGCCTCCGTAACATCTTTTGCAAACCATAGAAGCAGGCCAAGAGCCAACATTGCCGTCCCAAAAAATTGCGCCACCATTCTCGTGGAGGCATACTCGTCAACATCAAACTGATTAAGCACCATGCTGGGGAAGATCAGGAATCCCACGCCAAACGCAACAGCAACCAGTGCGTTAATGAAAAACATTATGCGGTAATTCATTTTAGTCTCCTTTTAAAACAATCTGAAACTTGACATTAAATCAATATACAACATCTCCTAACAGAATGGAAGTATTATATACTTACACCATCTTTACACCACTCCCTCATTTATTTTCATAAATTATTACTCGACCCTTCCCAATTGGATTAATTCTTGGGCTCATCATCTTCATTCGATCAACCCGCTTTCGACCCACCTTTCATCGGGCCCTGGCCTGGCCTCCATCTTCGGAAGCGACTCCTGCGCTGACGACATCGCACGCGCCAGTTGCCCGGGCGATTTTACGAGCAGGGTGGGCTTATATACCACCAGAGCTTTCCTGTTCCTGCTTATCGATCTGGGAATGGTATGACTTTGAGCATCGTTTCTGTCTGGTTACTCTAGCGCAACAAAACGACTCTGCCCAAATAAGATGTTTATGCTATAATGCCGTCACCATGCAATACCAACTTCGCTTCGCCAATAACAATAATAACAACGACAATGACGATAACCTCCGCATCGTTGGGCGAAGTTTTGCTGGTTAAAAAGTAATTTCTGATAGGAAACCAATCGCCCAACGCAATAGCGAAGGGCGATTTATTTTATATATAACAAGTGTCATTGCGAGGAAGCAAAGACATAAATTAACTGGAGGCGCATTATGTATAAGACTCATACCTGCGGCGAATTGAGAGCCGCACACATCGGTCAGCAAGTGACTCTGGCCGGCTGGGTGCATCGTCGCCGCGACCACGGCGGAGTGACCTTTTTAGATCTGCGCGACCGTTATGGGCTGATCCAAATCACATTGAACCCCGATCTCCCAAAAGCATCGCTCGATATTGCAGCCAGCATCCGTTTCGAGTGGGTCTTGCAGATCGAAGGCGTAGTCCAGAAACGACCCACTGGGATGGAAAACTCCAAAATGGTCACGGGCGAGATCGAAGTGATCGCGCGTGAAGTGAAAGTTCTCAACCCGGCGAAAACTTTACCCTTTATGGTCAGTGGCGATAACGACCTGCCCGATGAAAACACGCGCCTCAAATATCGTTATCTTGATCTACGCCGCGAACGCATGATCCGCAACATGACTCTGCGGCATAAAGTTGTCAAGTTCATGCGCGATTACCTCGATAAACGAAACTTTATCGAAATTGAAACGCCAATCCTTTTCAAGGCCACGCCCGAAGGCGCGCGCGACTACCTCGTCCCTTCGCGCATGTACCCGGGTCAGTTCTATGCCCTGCCGCAATCGCCGCAACAACTCAAGCAATTGTTAATGGTCGCAGGCATGGACCGTTACTTCCAGATCGCGCGTTGTTTCCGTGATGAAGACCTGCGCGGCGACCGTCAGCCTGAGTTCACACAACTCGATCTTGAAATGTCCTTCGTGCAACGCGATGATGTGCTGGCGTTGGTTGAAGAACTCTATACAGAAATGTTGCCCGTGGTGACACCTCATAAGAAATTACTATCCTCTCCGTGGCCGAAATTTTCATATAAAGAGATAGTGGAGAAATACGGAACTGATAAACCCGA
This sequence comes from Anaerolineales bacterium, assembly GCA_045402985.1. Classification (GTDB taxonomy): domain Bacteria; phylum Chloroflexota; class Anaerolineae; order Anaerolineales; family Villigracilaceae; genus Defluviilinea. The sequence continues at coordinate 728 of JAXIPJ010000443.1, read as the reverse complement.
TCTGCGCTTTGGCATGGAATTGATTGACGTCAGCGATATCTTTGCGAAGAGCGACTTCCGCGTTTTCCAATCTGCCATGGAATCTGGCGGCGTGATCAAGTGCATCGTCGCGACAGGTTGCGCGGAATATTCACGCAAAGAAGTGGACGCATTGACAGAGTCCGCGAAGGCGCTGGGGGCCAGGGGGCTCGCCACTTTAGCGGTAACCAGCCAGGGCGTGAAAGGAACCGCCGCCAAGTTTGTCAAAGCTGAAGATGTGGAAGCGGTCAAATCCAGAGTTGGCGCGCAGGCAGGTGATCTAATCCTGTTCGCGGCTGATTCACGCGCGGTCGTCAATAAAGTGCTGGGCGGTTTGCGTGTGATCTTCCGCGACAAGCTTGATCTGGCTGAGCAGGATTTGATGGCGTTTGCGTGGGTAGTGGACTTCCCGATGTTCGCCTGGAACGAAGAGGAAAAGAAGTGGGACGCGGAGCATCATCCGTTCACAATGCCGCAGTTGGACGACCTGACGAAGTTTGAGACGGACCCCGGCGACATTCTTTCAGACGCCTACGATATGGTTTGCAACGGTTATGAGATGGCATCGGGTTCGATCCGCATTCATCGCAGTGACATTCAACTCAAGGTCTTTCAATTGCTGGGTTTGAGCGGCGACGAGATCGAACAAAAGTTTGGTCATATGCTTGAGGCATTTGAATATGGTGCCCCGCCTCATGGAGGCATGGCAC
>JAXIPJ010000042.1:0-3766 GCA_045402985.1 Anaerolineales bacterium | reverse complement strand
CCACTGTTTGGGCGGCATTTGATGTTGCATACACTGATCGATTGCTACCGGCAATGGGGCGGCAGGGAGCGACCATGTATTGCCATCCTCGACTGGAAGGAAGTACCCACCTATAGCGAATTTGTCCTCTTCCACGATTACTTTGAGTTAAATGGCTATGATTGCATTATCGCCGATCCGCGCGAAGTGACCTATGAGAATGGCAGACTCATGGCTGATGGCAAACAGATTCATCTCATCTATAAGCGCGTCCTAATTAGTGAGTTGGTAGAGCGGGGTGGGTTGGATCACCCCGTCGTTCGTGCCGTGCGTGACAATGCTGTCTGCATGGTCAATCCATTTAGATCCAAGATCCTGCATAAGAAAGCCAGCCTGGCTGTATTGAGCGATGAAACCAACGCCCATTTCTTCACCGCTGAGGAGTTGGCCGCCATTGAGCGTTATATTCCCTGGACGAGGATTCTCGAAGAGCGGCATACGGTCTACAAGGGTCAACGCGTAGACTTGTTACCCTTCCTGGCGCTTCACAAGGACGAGTTTGTGATCAAGCCCAATGATGAGTATGGCGGTAAAGGCGTCGTTTTGGGCTGGGAAGTAGATTCTGATGAATGGGAAACAGTTCTGAAGACTGCATTGACCGAACCCTTTATTGTGCAAAAGCGCGTGCCTCTTCCGAAGATCCCCTATGCCAGTTGGGTAGAGGGTCGGGTCGAAATCTATGACAGGATGATTGATACCAACCCATTTATCTGGTACGGTAATTATGTCGATGGTTGTTTAACGCGCCTTTCAACTGTAGACTTACTCAATGTTACCGCAGGGGGCGGCTCTGTTGTGCCTACGTTCGTAGTGAATCCACGCGAGTAGGGCAACGTATTTCTCTGCGCTATATGGAGTGACCTGTGCCTAAGACACCTTCCTTTACCATTGGTATCGAAGAAGAGTATCAAATCATAGACCCACAAACGCGGGAGTTAAAGTCATACATCACGGAAATGCTTGAAGCAGGCAAGATGACGCTTCGGGAGCAGGTCAAGTCCGAACTGCACCAATCGATTGTCGAAGTTGGAACAAGTGTATGCAGCACGGCTGCCGAAGCGCGTGCTGAACTGGTCCGCCTGCGCCACGGCGTGATGGAACTGGCCGGTCGCAACGGGCTGAAGATCGCCTCTGCCGGATCACATCCGATCTCGTCGTGGATTGACCAGGAGATCACACCCCTCGAGCGCTATGCCGGTGTAAAGCAGGATATGCAAATCCTTGCTCAACAACTACTTATCTTCGGCACCCATGTTCATATTGGTATTGAAGATCCTGAGTTTTTAATCGATGCCATGAATGTTGTTCGCTACTTCATGCCACATGTCCTGTGCTTATCTACCAGTTCACCTTTCTGGATCGGTCAGGAAACCGGCCTCAAGTCATACCGAAGCATTATCTTCCGCAACTTTCCCCGTACTGGGATTCCGCCCTACTTTGATTCTTATGCAGACTTTGTCCGTTATCGTGATACGTTGGTAAAAACAAACTCCATCCCTGATGGCACCAAGATCTGGTTCGATGTGCGTCCCAATTACAACTACCCAACACTGGAATTTCGCATTTGTGATGTATGTACACGGGTTGATGAGGCCATCTGCATCGCTGCTATTTTTCAGGCGTTGATCTACAAGCTCTGGAAACTTCGACATGACAACATGACATTTCGCGTGTACTCACCGGCCTTGATCGAGGAAAATAAGTGGCGGGCCGTCCGCTTTGGGCTGGATGGCAAGCTTATTGACTTCGGCAAGCAAACTGAACTGCCAGCCCGCGAGTTGATCCGCGAGATGATAGAGTGGTTTATCGGCGATGTGACGGATGAATTGGGCAGCCGCAAAGAGATCGAGTACGCTTATCATATTATGGACGAAGGCACCAGCGCGGACCGCCAACTGGCGACCTTCAGACGAACTGGCAGTTTACAGGCAGTGGTGGACCAGTTGATCACGGAAACAGAGGAGGGCGTGCTATGACTCCAGCCATTCTATGTCTTTCGAGCTACTTCAAGGGCGCTGCGTTTTTGCAAGCCTGCAAGGAAGCGGGTCTACACGTCATCCTCGCCACAAATGACAAAAACAAGGATGAACAATGGCCACGCGAGTCTATCGATGAATTCTTTCATATGCCAGACCTGGGCAAGCGACCCGACATCATCCACGCTGTTGCTTACCTTGCACGAAACCGTCAGATCGACTTGATAGTGGCTCTCGACGATTTCGATGTGGAGACCGCCGCTCACCTGCGGGAGCACTTCCGCCTGCCTGGCATGGGCGACAGCCTGGCCCGCAACTTCCGCGACAAGCTGGCGATGCGAACAACAGCACGCAACGCCGGCCTGCTAGTTCCGGAATTTACTGGTGTCTTCAACTACGACGATTTGCGTGAGTTCATGGGCCGCGTATCCCCGCCATGGTTGCTCAAGCCCCGCTCCGAGGCCAGTTCGATGGGCATTAAAGAGATTAACCACTCTGACGAGTTATGGCCGATTCTGGAGTCGCTGGGCGACCAGCAATCCTTCTTCCTGTTGGAACAGTTTGTCGCCGGTGATGTTTATCATGTGGATGGGCTGGTGGATAAAGGCGAAGTGTTGTTTTCGATGGCGCATAAATACGGCAAGCCACCTCTTTCAGTATATTCAGGCGGCGGTGTATTTATCACTCGTTCACTCGACCGCGAATCGGATGAGTCGAAGACACTAGTTGAGTTAAACAAGGAAGTGCTGAAAGTAATGGGATTGGCGCGCGGAGCGACTCACTCCGAATACATCAAATTTAAGGATGATGGGCGACTGTACTTTTTAGAGAATGCCGCACGTGTAGGTGGCGCCAACATTGCCGAATGTGTCGAATATGCCACCGGTGTCAATTTGTGGCATGAGTGGGCGCGAATCGAAATTGGTAACTTGCGCGGTGAACCATATCAATTGCCAAAGATTCATTCAGGTTACTCTGGAATAATCAATTGCCTGGCCCGTCAGGAGTGGCCTGACCTTGCAAGCTATGATGACCCGGAGATAGTTTGGAGAATGAGCAAGAAGTACCACGCCGGGGTGATCATCTCTTCACCCGATGCAGCCCGAGTCGAGTCTTTGCTGAATAGTTATGCTGAACGATTTGCCCACGACTTCCTGGCAGTGATGCCACCCAGGCAGAGCTCGGCGGAAATGTAACTCACTTCTATCAGGATTTCTTATGGGTGGCGCGCCATACTCAAATGTTTATCGGTTGGATTGAAAGATAGTTTCACTCTGCATCAAAGTTCAGGCTAGGGATGTATCCTGATTTTCCGCCGCGCTTTTCAAGAAATCTGTTTTGCCGTGCTTACCTGAGTAAAAAGCGCGTCAGCTTAGGACAAATTCGCCGCCAAAACAATCCTTGCCGTTAGTTCGATGGAGTATTGCTGTTGTCTATTTGATGAACGTGAGATTAGGATGCGCTTGGGCAGTGGTCATAAGGCGATGATATCATTTCTATGAAACCAAAGCCACATATGATCAAATTGATACCGGAAAAGTCGTAAAACCTGCCCTGCATTGTGAGACGCGTTGCCGTAGATCATCTGAATATGCTTACCAAGCTCCGCTGTATCTGTTTGTTAGCCCACCCCCACGCGCTACCGCTTCCGAGGCGGGCGCGAGTCTAGCTGCAATCTCGGTGTGGCTTTGATGCGAACCTCCGAAGCGTCTGGCCGGTGCGGGAAGATTTTTTCTTCGAGCCAGGCGATA
>JAXIPJ010000129.1:0-6242 GCA_045402985.1 Anaerolineales bacterium | reverse complement strand
ACGAATCCGTTTTGCTTGCCCTTGGCGAACGTTCATTTGATTCTGCTCTGTGCAACATGGCTTTATTCGATATGGCAGATATCGAACCCCTCTTTCGTGTCCTCCCCAAGCTTCTCAAGCCAAATGGAATCTTTGTCTTCTCGTTGATGCACCCTGCCTTTAACAATCCGTCGGCCACTTTGTTGGCCGAGGAATGGGATGATGGTCAAATCCAAACGCGTTATGCTGTGAAAGTGCCGCGGTACATCAATCGGTTCCAGTCGCAGGGACTGGCACTGCGCAATCAACCCAAACCTCAGCTTTACTTTCATCGCCCAATCAGAGATTACCTGAACCTCGCCTTCCAGAACGGATTTGTTCTGGATGCTTTCGACGAACGTGCCTTTCCACCTGAACATCCGCAATTTGCCACGCTGGGTTGGGGTGGCAGCTTCTCCGAGATTCCACCTGCGCTGATCGCGCGAATGAGGCTAAAACGAGCCTAAAAAACAAATCCCCGAGCCATCAATAGACTCGGAGATTTTTCACTTGTGAGTTACGTTTTTTAACCGCTAACGCCGGTGCACAACATTGAGCTGATAACGGGCGGCTTTGAAATACTCTGCCGCAAATTTTGCAGCATCTTCTGAGTCATAGGGCGCGCAGCTAAACACATCCAGATAGATGGCCCGGCTGGCATTCGCAAAATGCGCGGATATAAGGGATGTTTCAATGAGTTGCGTCATGCTATATCCCTGAACGCGGGGTTCATCACCAAAGAAAACCACCTGGGTTTCTCCGTAACGACGCATTTTGATGCGATCACACAGGGTTTTAACAAACTCGCGAATTGCATCCGCGTTTTGCATGAGCGCCAAATCGCATTCGTACAAGTCAATGCAAGATGACACTCCCCAATATTCTGTTTCGTTTTCCATTTTTATATTTGATCCTTGTATGGGATTGATCATTCGTATAACTCCTTCCTGAAAAACTCTGGCAGAGCAAATGCTGCCCTGTGAATATCAGAGTTGATGTAATTATTCACTCCTGGCGGTAGTGGAGTTTTCATTCCATTTTGCCAGGGTGTATCCGAGACATACATAAAACCAATTCCGCCACCCGGATAGGTTGGGATATTGGCATAATAATAGGCGGGATTCTTTGTCAGTGCTTTCGCAGATTGATAAATAGTCTTGATCAACTCGGTGTCGAAGAAGGGTTGTTCGCACTGAGTGGCGGCCGCCCCACTGGGTGCAAGTGCGCGCACCATCAATTTGTAAAACTCATCCGAGAACAGACGCTCTGCCATACCGATCGGATCGGTTGTATCTGAGATGATCACGTCGAACTGACCGGGATTTTCTTCGAGGTAGCCAAACGCGTCCCGTATGAGCAGTCTGGCGCGTGGGTCCGTCCACGGGTCCCCGAAGGAAGCGGCGAAGTGTTCGCGCGAAAGATCCACGACGCGCTGATCCAGTTCGCAGATCACAACTTCCTCCAGCGAAGGATATCTCAACACTTGCTGCAACGCGCCACCATCTCCACCACCCACGAGAAGCACGCTCTTCGGCTGTCCCACTGCCAGCATCGGCACATGGACGATCATCTCGTGATAGCCCATATTGTCGCGCTCGGTCATTTGGATGATGCCATCCAAAATCATGGCGTTGCCGAAGAACTCGGTTTCAACAAATTGCAGATGCTGATATTGAGTTTGTTCATCCGCAAGGACACGCTTGATGCGCACGCCCTTGCGATAATACGGGTGCAGTTCTTCTGTAAACCAGATACTCATAAGCGCAGCAATCCTGTGGATAAGACCCTACACAGCCAGAGGCATCAATTTGGGTTCAATGGCAGCCTCACGGTCCAGTTTGCGAAGCGCAAAATCATCCGCGCCAAAAGCTTCCTTCAGACGTTGAAGCAAAGGCATCATATCCATACCGATGGCACAGGTAAACAGGTCGATGGCGCAATATCCATATTCAGGCCAGGCATGCAAACTTGCATGCGACTCTGCGAGAAGCAAAAAACAGGTAAAGCCATGCGGGCTAAACTTGTAAAAGCCCTCATCCACAACCGTCAGGCCGCTCTCACGAACGGCTTGCGCAAACAGCGAGTATGATCGCTCGCCATCCATGAGGATCTCATGGTTGCAGTCGGAGAGATCGAAAATATAGTGCTCTCCCAATTTCAAAGTCGCGTTCACTCACACCTCCAGGGTTACAAAGTACCGTATCCTCCGCTCCAATTGATATTGAATTTCCAGTTAGAGTTTTATAGGAATTCCGGTTATTGACGAGTCAGGCGGTAAAAATATAAAGAACCCATCCGAAAACACAAACTTTTCATCTCAACCCGATCCGCAAGATGTTTGCCTTGCGTAACGAATGAAACGGTTTTCGGATAGACTCTCTCGCTTTATTTATACTATGTACCGTCAGGATGTCAATCTTTTTCTAAGTTTTATATGAATAGTGGCGGTTATGTTCTATAATCCGGCCCTTGGTAATACTTGAATCCCTTAAAAGAACATGATCTATTTTCTGATCGAATTCCTGGACGAGCTGGTCTTCGGCATCAGTGAAGCTGCCCTGCCATTCATCCGCAATGACCTGCATCTCAACTACGCGCAAATCGGCCTCGCACTTTCGCTGCCTGGTTTTATTGCCAATTTTATCGAGCCGTTCCTTTACGCCATCAGCGATGTTTGGAAACGTCGCGCGGTCATTCTCATCGGTGGAATATTTTTTACCATTTCACTTTTCCTCACCGGCATTAGCACCTCTTTTGCCCTGTTGCTGGCCTCCTTCATCCTTTTCAACCCGTCTTCGGGCGCGTTCGTCAGCCTTTCACAAGCCTCACTGATGGACGCTGAACCAGCCCGACGAGAGAACAACATGGCTCGCTGGACGTTCGCGGGTTCACTGGGAGTAGTGACTGGGCCGATATTGCTCGCAGGTGCAGCCTGGATTGGGTTTGGCTGGCGCGGTATGTTCGTTGGAGTTGCGCTTCTTTCCACCCTCATCCTGCTCATTGCATGGACGCGGATCCCTCACGATAAGCCTCATCCCGTTTCCTTCCCGCGCTTCGGCGATATCTTCAAACAATTCGGCGCGACATTCACCGCGCTTAAGAATTGGACAGTTGTCCGTTGGCTGATCCTGCTGGAGTTCTCAGATCTTATGCTCGATATCTTCTATGGCTTTCTGCCACTCTACTTTGTGGATATCGCAGGTTTCACTCCCGTGCAAGCCGCGCTATCCGTTTCAATATGGGCGGGCGTTGGAATGCTCGGTGATTTCCTTTTGATCCCTCTGATGGAGCGCGTGAAAGGATTGGATTATCTGCGCCTGAGCGTACTCATCGAATTGATCTTATTCCCCACATTCTTACTCGTTCAAATTTCCTGGCTCAAACTCGTCATTGTGGCGCTCATGGGATTTTTCAACGCAGGCTGGTACGCGATTCTCAAAGCCAAACTATTTGAATCCATGCACGGACACAGCGGAGCGGCATTGACTCTCGACAACCTGTCTGGCCTGATCGGAAAGTTGATCCCATTCGGGATCGGACTCTTTGCACAAGCCTATGGTCTTGGCGCCGCCATGTGGTTGCTGCTCGCCGGCCCGGTCGCTTTATTGCTTGGCTTGCCGCGTCGGGTAGAATTGACAACCGATGAACCCCTATAGTTTATATCTGCACATCCCATTCTGCACACACCGCTGCGCCTACTGTGACTTCAACACCTACGCGGGACAGGAAGGCTCTATCCCCGGTTATGTTGAGGCGTTGTGCAAAGAGATTGAGTTTGTGGGTGTTCGCGCTAAGCGGAGCCAAAGCGACAGCGGAGGCGAAGACGAAGCGCGGTTGCAAGCGCATACTATCTTCTTCGGTGGCGGAACGCCCTCACTTCTTTCCCCAAAACAATTCGAAACCATTTTCAAATCCATCCGCGCCAATTTCAACATAACTCCTGACGCCGAGATCACCATCGAAGCCAATCCTGGCACAGTTTCTTACGAAGCCCTGCTCGAATTACACGAGATTGGGATCAACCGAATCAGTTTCGGTGTTCAATCTGCGAACATGGAAGAACTGCGCATGTTGGAACGCACGCATGATTTCTTCACCGTTATCGAAGCCGTGACATCCGCGCGCAAGGCAGGTTTCACCAACCTGAATCTTGACCTGATCTACGGCTTGCCTGAGCAGACTCTTCAAACCTGGCAGACAACCGTTCAGCGTATTCTGGATTTGCATCCTGAACACATCTCCGCCTACGCGCTGACTCTCGAACACGGCACGCCATTCGGACACTGGGCAACCAAAGGACTGCTCCCCCTCCCCGACCCTGACCTCGCTGCAGAGATGTATGAATGGGCAAGTGAAACTCTCAAAGCCAATGGTTATATTCAATATGAAATATCAAATTGGGCGAAGGAAAAAAAGGATGAAAGCGGAAGGATGAAGAGAAACCGTATGAGCATTCATCTTTTCAATGCCGTCATAACATCCAATACTGGCGCTCGCTTCCCTACCTTGCCTTCGGCGCAGGTGCACACGGGTACGCCAACGGCTATCGCTATTCAAATGTCTTGAGGATCAAAACCTATGTGGAGCGACTTGCGAATCTCGATCATCGAGTCTCGAATATCGAATTTCCTTTATCGCCTGCCACCGTCAACCAGCATAAGCAAACCATGCAGGATGACATGTCTGAATTTATGATGACAGGTTTGCGGTTAACTAAGGAAGGCGTTTCAACAACTGAATTTGAAAAAAGATTTGGAAGTAAATTGCCCGAAGTATATGAAAAAGAGATCGAAGAATTATTAAAGTTTGGGTTACTTGAATCAAAAACTTCCGAAGTCTCTGATTCTTGGGAAGTCTTACGGTTAACATCACGCGGTCGTTTGCTTGGCAACCAGGTCTTTATGCGGTTTGTGTAATGCGAATTGCACAAGCAAAAGTTTGTGTTAGATATGCAATATTTCGGTCTAGCGTTGTAGCGTGAGAGTGACCCAAATCGGCAAGTGATCGCTTGCTGTTGCTATCACCAATTTACCTGCATCGTCAACAACAAAGCCTTTTGCAAAAACATGGTCAGAGGTTAACTCAATCCCAAATTTGACAACGGTGTATCCACTATCTTCCGATACTCTCGTAAAACCAGCCTGCCTGTAGGCATTCTCCATTTCTTCTACAGCCGACTCCGTGAAAGAGTTAAAATCGCCACCAACGATAACGAACTTAGCCTCAGAATTAATATCATCCAAGACAGCTGCATATTGATCTTCCCTAAACTTCGGCAATGTGAATATAGATTCCGTGTGAATGCTATAAATGAGAATATCGGTATCGTGAATTCTAATCGTTGCCTTTGTAGCAATGCGATTCATACGGTTTGACAAACTTTTGTGCGGCAGAATAAGTTTTTGCGAATCAATAATCGGCCACCTGGACAGAATTGCATTCCCGAAGTTTTTATCATATGTAGGCTCGATCGCCGCTGGAAAATAAACGTAATTCAATTGGAGTTCCCGCGCGATTTTCTCGGTGCCCACCTCATCCATCTCTTGCAAAAGGATAATATCTAACATTTCTTGCGATTTAATCTCCTGTAGTTCTGAAACAGCCTGGTCAATATTCTCTGCGAACCAAATATTATATGAAACAACGGTTAGAGTTGTTACTGGTTTTGAGTCATCTGCTGCGTAATTACCTGAATAGTATGGATAATTTTGATCTGGGTAGTTTTTTGCAGTGTAAAATTGGATGATAAATATCAATACAACCACCCCAAGAGTGGCAAGTGCTAATAGCCTTTTTCTTATTCGGTCACTAAAGTTGTTTGGTTTCATCAATCATGGTTTCTCCACCGCCCTCCAAATCGCAGGCGCAACATGCGTCAAATCGGTCATGCCTCGTGTAAACGTAGCGCGTGCCGATTTCTCCCCAATTATTAGCGCAGGAACATTTGCACTCGTATGTTTTCTTGTTGATAGATCTTCCATATTGCCGTGATCAGAAGTGATGAGAATCAATAGCTCATCATCTTTCATTTCCTCCATCAACCCGCCCAAGACGCCGTCAAACGTTTCCATCAATTCAATTGCCGTTTCCATCTGCTGCTTATGACCTGCGTAGTCGCTGGCCCAGTATTCAAACAAAGAGAAGTCATATTCTTTTGCCAACACTGCAAGCTTACGTCCCGCCTGATGCGGATCCATTGCTGGTGACTCCGGGAATCCCAGCAT
>JAXIPJ010000223.1:0-4580 GCA_045402985.1 Anaerolineales bacterium | reverse complement strand
GATCATGGTGAACGTCGCGGCGTTGTATGAAAACCCTGACGAAAAACCCACTCACGAAACCTGGGTGACAGAGTTTTCAGACGCGCTACGTCAGAGTGACGCAGGCGCGTATGTCAATTTCCTTGGTGTGGAGAGCGAGGCTGGTGTTCGCGCAGCGTATCCGAGTGGGGCCTGGGAGCGGCTCGCGACCATCAAGAGTCGTTACGACCCGACCAATCTCTTCCGGCTCAACCAGAACATCCCGCCCATGAAGGATGAAAGAAGTGACTAAAAGGGAACAGGCGGCAGGTCAGGTGAGTGACGTGGCTCTTCATCCCTGGTCGGAAGATGACCTGCCACTCCTCGAAAAACTGCTGGGTGACCCAGCTATGACGATGTATCTCGGCGGGCCGGAAAGCCTGGAACAGATCGCTCAGCGTCATCAGCGTTACTTGAATCTTCCGGAAACTGACCATATGTTCAAAGTCGTTTGGGGGCCTAAATCCGAAGCAGTAGGAAGTGTTGGTTATTGGCAGAAGAACTGGCGCGATCAGTTGATGTATGAAATGGGTTGGTCCATCCTGCCGGCGTATCAAGGCCTGGGCATCGCGACCAAAGCTGGTGAAGCGGTGATCAGCAAGGCAAGACTGGAAAATAGACACCGGTTTATGCATGCATTCCCATCTGTTTCCAACCCAGCTTCGAACGTGATCTGTCGCAAGCTCGGTTTCTCGCTGATCGAAGAATGCCAGTTTGAGTATCCGCCTGGAAATATCCTTACTGTTAATGACTGGCGTCTTGATCTGTTCAAATAGTGATCTCGTCCGGACTGTTGCATGGATTCCTCGGTAAGCTGAAGCTGGCAGCTCCCGCGTTGGAAAATTCTTTCCCGATTGGAAAAGATTAAGGAGAGATAATTATGACGGACAGCACGATCAATCAACAAGATCTTGGGATTCTCGCAAGGACCATTATCGACTCCAATATGTACATGGTGCTCGGAACCGCCGATGAGTCTGGGCAACCTTGGGTGTCGCCTGTGTATTACGCGTCTGCGGAATATAAGGAGGTTTACTGGGTCTCATCTCCAGAGGTCAAACACTCACGAAATATTGCAATGCGTCCACAAGTAAGTATTGTGATATTTGATTCACAGGCGCCCATCGGGACAGGCCAGGGCGTGTACATGTCGGGCATCGCTGAGGAGCTTACGGGCGCGGAGCTTGACCAGGGTATCGCAATCTTCTCTCGTTCTTCCCTTGCACATGGTGGGCACGAATGGAAGCTAGAGGATGTGGGAGCATCCACTCTCTATCGCTTGTATCGAGTAACCGCGTCAGAGCACTGGATACGTGATCCAGTTGGCCGCCCGGACCATCGGACCCCGGTGATGGTGTAGAACGTGGGAAAGGAGAAACTATTATGACAGATGATGATCTTCAAGCTGAAGATGAGATCCCGCAACCGGACCCTGCGCTCAAAGCTTTGGATGTATTGATTGGCACATGGGACCTAAAGGGTCGCACGCTGGACTCGGACAAAGACAACATATCTGGTTGGAATACTTTTGATTGGCTGCCTGGTGGATTTTTTCTGAAATCGACCGGCGAAATCAACTTTAAGGGCGTCCTGATCCAGAGTCTGGAGATCATTGGCTACGATCCCAAGAGCAACACTTTCCCATCCAGCGTCTATTCCAATTTGGACGGGAATGTTCTTCCATATAGTTGGAATGTTCAAGGCAATACAGTTACACACTCGGATAAAACTTCAAAGTATACGGGCACGATCAGCGAGGACGGCCAGACTCTCTCGGGTGGTTGGAGGCCCAAGCAAGGCGAGCAGGAAAGCCCCGAAAATTCATACGACGCCATCATGACGCGCGTGAAGAAGTAAAAGAAGAAATTGAAAACCTAAATTAAAGGAGAACGAACTTGTCAGACGATAATGCCTACTCTCAAGATCAACAACAGCCACCACAACCCAACCTCGATCTCAACAGCCTGGACAAACTGGTGGGCACATGGAAAGTCTCCGGTCCGGACATAAAGGGAAAGGTCACCTTCGAGTGGATGGAGGGCGGCTTTTTCCTCCTCCAGCATTTTGATTTTGTCCAGGGTGGGCATAAGGTTAAAGGCATGGAGGTCATCGGGCATCTACAGCCCTTTGGGGAGCAGCCCAGCAAAGATATAAGATCGCGTATCTATGACACCATGGGCAACACCTTCGACTACACCTACGAAGTGAATGACGAGACCCTCATGATCTGGGGCGGAGAAAGAGGCTCGCCAGCCTATTACGAAGGGACGTGGAGCGAAGATGGCAACACCAATGCCGGTGCCTGGCATTATCCTGGCGGCGGCGGATATGAGTCGACCATGACGCGCGTCAAGCGTAAAAAAAGCTGATTAAAGTACAAAATAAATGGAAAAAGCCTCTGCATGGCATTTAAAACATCGCAGCGTCGTCTAACAGAATGGAGTTGAAAATGGCAAAAGTCATTTTAGGTATGACGATGTCATTGGATGGTTTTGTCAATGATCGCAACGGTGACGTGGGGCGTTTGTATCCTGATCTCGAAGCATTACGCAAAACTGAAGTGCTTCAGGAAGCAATCCGAACAACCGGAGCAGTGGTAATGGGCAGGCATGCCTACGATATGGCAAATGGAGATTTCACCGGCTACGAATTCCAGGTGCCGATATTTGTGCTCACCCATCATGTACCCGCAAAAGTAGCCAAAGGCGAGAATGAAAATTTTAAGTTTAACTTCATCACTGATGGTATCGAAAGTGCCATTGAAAAAGCCAGGATAGCCGCCGGTGAAAAAGACGTCACGGTGATAGGTGGCGCGGATCTCTTTCAGCAGTGCCTCAACAAAGGCCTGGTTGACGAAATACAAATCGACATCGCGCCTGTTTTGCTGGGCGATGGACTTCGATTGTTTGAGCATATAAACGCTGAAACCATTGAACTGGAAATCACGGATGTGATTGAGTTGCCTGGCGTAACGCATTTGCGATACCGCGTTGTAAAGTAATGAAAGGATATGTCATCATGACCCATAACAATAGTGCCCAGGTTTCACAGCAGCCATCTAATCCTGCGCTCGCACGCCTTGGTGTATTTGTAGGGGAGTGGAAAATAGAAATTACATCCATATCGTTTCATCCGAATCCGTCTGCTGTCGCACGGGGACAGACCTCATTCCGTTGGTTGGAAGATGGGGCTTTCCTGCTCCAACATTCGGAAGTCCCAAATACTGAGTTTCCTCGCGGGATCTCAGTGATAGGCGCGGACGATGCAGCTGAGACCTATTGCATGGTTTACTTCGACTCGCGCGGCGTTTCAAGGATATATAAGATGACGTTCAGCGGGGGTATCTGGACGCTATGGAGAGATTTCCCTGGCTTTTCACAGCGCTTTAACGGCACCTTCAGCGATGATAGCAACATCATTACCGCGCGCTGGGAGAAGTCGTGTGATGGCGCGAACTGGGAACATGATTTTGACCTGACCTACACAAGAGTCAGCTGACCTGGGTCCAAGAGCTTTTGTGCAATATGGATTGAGCGAAATAACAGACATCTAAAAACAAAACGAATGGAGAGTCAGACCTAATCATGAAAACTTTTCACGTAATTCTAGCAAACTCACTTGTTGCTTTCGTTACCAATAACTTCGTCTGGTTTGCTGTCACTTTCTGGGTATATCTGGAAACCAAATCTGTCATTGCGACTTCGGTCATGGCAGGTATCTTCACGTTGACGATTGCTTTCTCAGGGTTTTTCCTCGGGTCCCTGGTTGATCGCTATCCCAAGAAAAGAGTCATGCTGCTTTCGAGCTTTGCTTCCCTTATCTTGTATGCGATTGCTGGTTTCATTTTTGTCACGACACCGTATGAAGTATTTCGGGATGCATCGAGCGTTCAACTTTGGGTGTTCATCGTTCTGGCGCTCGTGGGTGCGATCGGCGGCAATCTACGCGCGATTGCGCTCTCGACACTCGTGACCATTCTGGTGGCCGAAGACGAGAGAGATAAGGCCAATGGACTCGTTGGCACGGCCAATGGAGTGGCATTCCTGGGTGCTTCCATATTCAGCGGTCTGGCTGTGGGCTATCTCGGCATGTTTTGGGTGCTCGCGATTGCCATTGTAATGAGCTTGTTAGTGATTGCTCATCTTGCGACGCTTGCCATCCCTGATTTGCAGAAAAGAGTGCGACACGCCCACGACGGTGAACCAGAGCACGAACATGAACACGATCATGAAGGTGTCGATGTCCGTGGAACGATCCGCGCCATTCGACTGGTGCCTGGCCTTTTCGGACTGATTTTTTTCCATACCTTTAATAACTTCCTGGGCGGCATTTTTATGTCCCTAATGGATGCTTATGGACTATTACTGGTTTCCGTCCAGGTCTGGGGATTTTTGTGGGGTGTCTTGAGCCTTGGATTTATTGTCGGTGGAATGGTGGTCGCGAAGAAAGGATTGGGCAAGAATCCTTTGCGAACGCTGTTTCTGGCAAATATCGTGATGTGGAGCATCTGCTCAGTCTTTACCCTCCAGGCATCCATTCTGCTTTTAGCGATAGGTATGTTT
>JAXIPJ010000168.1:0-6649 GCA_045402985.1 Anaerolineales bacterium | reverse complement strand
GATGTACTTTGCGGGCGAGGGTCTGCCTGTATACCCAACCATTGTGCCCAATGCGGGGCTCACTTCGCCAATGTCCATGGCTGGGACGTTGGTGCAGGGTAATGCAGAATACCTGGCAACGGTGGCTTTGATGCAAATGGTCAGGGAAGGCACGCCGACAATTTACGCCACACTCGCAACAGTAGCCGATATGCGTTCGGGGGCCTACACGTCCGGTGCGATTGAATGTGGAATGTTGCACATGGCATTTGCTCAAATTGCACGATTTTATAATGTGCCTTGTGGAGGTTATGTTGGCTTGACCAACTCCAAATTGAACGACGCTCAAGCAGGATATGAAACAGGCATGTCTGCCATGGGTGGCACAGTAGGCGGTATGGATATGTTCAATATCGGCGGTCTGATCGATGCGTTGAAGACGTTTGATTTCGCCAAGGCAGTCATTGATGATGAAGTGGCGCAAATGATGAAGCGCGTCAAACGCGGCATCTCGTTTAGCAACGAGGACCTTGCCGTTGATTTGATCAGGGAAATTGGTCCGGGCGGTTCGTTCATAGTAGCCAAGCACACAATTAACAGGATGAAGACAGAAGCAGTAATGACTAAGCTCGCAGATCGGGATGCACGCACCATTTGGGAAAAGAAAGGCGCCACAGATATTCAGGCTCGGGCGATGAAGAAAGTGCGGGAAATTATGACGAAGAATCCCGCATCATTGATCTCCTCTGAGATCGATGAAAAACTTCGCGCCGCGTTCCCGGGACTGGTCCCAGGAGAGTTGTTACCGATTGAAGAACATGTTACATCGTAGCGAGGGTGGTGTTGGTCTGCCCGAATGAACACCCCTGCACTTGCATCAGGTGCAAGTGTCTCCGGCAACATGTGAGACTCGCAATGACTTGGATGGACTGACGATATGTCGCGTAGAATCAGAATCTTGCTAGGCATCATCATTTTGACAATCTCCATTTCGCTTTTGGTTTGGGGATTCGCACCTGCACGTTATGAGATGCGTGTTCAACCCATTTCGCCAGCGGAGTTGCAATTGCCAACGCCTGAGACGTTTCTGCCTGCAGGTGTCTCTATTTTCTGAAGCGCATGCGAGTCAATAAACGGATCGTGGGCTTTTCGGTCATCACAGCAGTCTTGTGTCTCTGCGTTTTGGCAGCTGTCTACTCGCTCGCTGTGGAACGGGCATTGAGTCCCGCGCCGCCCGCTGTTGAGGGGAGTGAGCCAACTGCGCCTTTGCCGTCTGTATTGCCCACGGGTCTCCCGGCATTCACGCCTCAGGTTAAACCTGCCATCAATGAGTCTCGCAGGCTGACACTTGAATTCCCGCCAATAATACGCGCGGGGGATTCAGATATTGTGCGGCTCACGCTGGAAGTGGATGAGCTGGGCAACATCACACCAACCGCGCAGTTTGAGGGGAATGTTGTCACAGGCGAAGTCGTTCAATTCCCGGATCTTTATGAGTCACATCATGTCATTGCCGAGTCCCGGTTTGACATTGCGGGCGTCGAAGTACGACCCACCGATCTGATCAATGTGCCGCTTGCACAGGGGCAGACTGCAACGTTCAGTTGGAGTATCCGCCCACCGGAAGTGGGAGTCTATCGCGGGACGGTCTGGCTCTATTTGCGGTTCGTGGATAAGTTGAACGGCGAGGAAAGTCGATTAACGGTATCCGCTCAAGTCGTCGAGATAGAGGCGGTGAATCTAGTCGGATTATCTGGTAGCGCGGCGCGCACTGCAGGCCTTATCGGGTCGATTGTGGGGACAGTCATCGGGTTTCCATTTTTGGAGGATATCGTCAAGTTTTTATATAGCAAGCGGCGTCGGAAATAAGCAATAATTGATAGGCTCAAGCCGCCGTCCTCGGCGGCGTGCTTCAAGTAATATTTACGCCGGGGACGGCGTGGGGAGCATGATCAGGCCACTTGTTCTTTATGGTACAATTTTGCGGCTTGCAGGAAACTCTTTAAGATGGAGAACTTATGAGTCAGTGGCTTTACATTGGTTTGTTCTTTATTGTCGGCCTGATCATCCCTGTCGGTGCAATTGGCGTGGCGTGGATTTTGGGACCGAAGAAGCCAAACCCTATCAAGCAGACAACTTATGAGTGCGGTGTGGAAACTGTGGGGGATGCATGGGTGCAGTTCAAGGCGCAGTATTACATTTTTGCGCTGGTCTTTTTGATCTTCGATGTTGAAACAGTTTTCCTTTTTCCGTGGGCTGTGAAACTTGGCTCGCTCGGAATGTACGCTGTGATAGAAGGCATCATCTTTATTCTCATTCTTATTGTGGGACTCGTTTACACGTGGCGTAAAGGAATGCTGGAGTGGGCATAAAAAATTTACTTGATTCTTTAGAAGGCTGATTGGATTAATCCACTCAGCCTTTTGTTTGTCCGTCACCCTAACCCTCTCCTGTGGGGAGAGGGGACTACCTTCCCCATCCGGGAAAGGGTTGGGGATGAGGGACATTGGAGCAATTTATGGATTTTTGGAATGACCCACTGAAAGTTGCTGCCGATTGGTTGCTGGGTATTCTCACAAGCTGGGGAATGCCTGACCTGGTCGCGCAGGTGTTAATTGGTTTTCTTGGTGTTTTGGTATTGCTAAGTTTATTGATGGTGCTGGATATTTTCCTTGTGTGGGTGGAGCGCAAGGTTGTCTCGCGATTTCAAGACCGTATTGGTCCCAACCGGGTTGGGCCGTTTGGGTTGATCCAGCCGTTTGCAGATATTATCAAGCTGCTGATCAAAGAGGATATTACTCCCAACGGGGCGGATAAGGTGATCTATAACCTTGCCCCGTTACTCTCGATGATGTCTGTTTTGATCTTGTGGGCCGTCGTGCCGCTGGCTCCCACCATTCTCGGTGTGGACTTGAACATCGGCGCGTTATATATCATTGCCGCGGGCGCGATTGGCGCACTTTCAATCATTATGGCGGGCTGGTCATCGAATAACAAATATGCTTTGATCGGTGCGTTCCGTCAGGTGGCGGTGCTGGTCTCATTCGAAATTCCAATGCTCACTACATTGCTGATCCCCACGATCTTCGCCGGTTCGATGGGCATGAACGCCATCACGCAGGGACAGGATGTTTGGTATGTTTTTATTTCTCCGTTAGGGGCGCTCATTTTCCTGATTGCGGCCATCGCAGAACTTGGACGCGCGCCGTTCGATATGGGCGAAGCAGAATCTGAATTGGTCGCTGGTTATAACATCGAATATTCGGGTATGAAGTTCGGCATGTTTTATGCCGGTGAACTATTGCATGCCTTTACATTTGGCGGATTTTGGGCAATTTTATTTTTTGGCGGTTATCGGTTCCTTGGGCTGGAGCAGGTCAGTCCATTTCTGGCAGTCGCTGTGATCCTCTTCAAGGCCATGGTGGGTTATTGGGTCATCATGTGGATCAAGTACACATTGTTGCGCATCCGCATTGACCATATGCTGGCATTCAACTGGAAGTTCCTGACGCCGCTGGCCTTTGTCCTTTTGATGGTGACCGCCTTCATGAATGCGCTTCTCACGGACGCTCCCGGCTGGCTCTACACCTCAGGCATGTTTCTGTCGAATTTCGTTCTCACCTGGGTGGCTTTGGAGATCGCGCGTTCCGTCAGCCGTAAGGAGCGCGCGAGGGTGGATGGGGCGAAGCAGGTTGTGGAAGTAAGTCATTAGTAATTCGTAATTGGTAATCGAGGCTTTCAAATTACTATTTACCAATTACCAAGAAGGAATTTTATGACCGGTGAACAAATCATTTTTCTTTTAGTTGCACTCTTTACGCTAGGCTCGGGTTTCATGGTTGTCACAACAGGGAATCTTATCCATGCAGCGTTGTGGCTTGTCTCAACCTTGTTTGGTGTGGCGATTGTTTTTGCATTGCTCAATGCTGGCTTTCTCGCGGTTGTGCAAGTGGTGGTGTATATCGGCGCGATTGCCATCCTGTTTATCTTTGCAGTTATGCTCACCCGCAAGGATATGCGCGACCAGGGTCCGCAGGTGAATCGGAATTGGTGGATCGGCGCGCTGCTTTCGGTGCTCACCTTCGGCGGGCTGTATTTCCTGCTGCAGGGTTGGAGTGGCCTATCGAGAACCGCGGCAGACATCCCGTCAGGGTTTGATGCGGTGGCCGAGTTGGGGACTGCGTTGGTCTCACCAGATGCATACGTCCTGCCATTCGAAGTTGCATCCGTGTTATTGGTTGCAGCATTGGTGGGCGCGGTCTACGTGGCGTTCAATCGGAAATAGGAGAGGCGCAAATGGTTCCACTTTCCTGGTATCTCATTTTGGCGGCTGCGCTCTTTAGCATTGGCTTGTTTGGCGCGCTCTCACGCCGGAACGCAGTCGCGATTTTGCTGGGTATCGAATTGATGCTTAACGCGGTCAATATCAACCTGGCTGCATTTTGGCGATATGGAAATGTGATGGACATGGCAGGTCAGGTATTCGCGATCATTGTCTTCGCAGTTGCAGCGGCGGAAGTTGCAGTAGGCCTCGCGTTGGTGATATCCGTGTACCGTAAACGCAACACAGTGATCGCAGATGAAATTGACCTAATGAAATGGTAGAAATTAGATACTGGAGATCAGTCACCCGTGTCTAGTCTCTATTATTCGGAGGCTTTGTGACAACAGAAACACTCATTTGGCTTATCCCTCTCCCTCCAGCGCTGGCGTTCTTTTTGATCGTGTTGTTCGCGACCAGGAACAAGACGCTTAGTCATACTATCGCTGTGGGGGCGGCATTCCTTTCATGGCTGGGAAGTATGATCGTGTTCATGCGTGCTTTGAGTGTGGAGCATTTGGGTGACCATCCGTTTGAATCTTCCATCAATTGGTTGCCAACAGGAGATACATGGCTAAAGGTCGGTGTGCTGGTAGACCCACTTACTGCCGCGACCCTTTTCTTCGTTGCCTGGACCGTGTTGATGATCTTTATCTACAGTGTTGGTTATCATAACTACGGGCAACCTGAAGGCGAGCATGATCATGCGGGTCTGCCTCCGCATGGGGCGACAGTTGACGCGCATGGGCATAAGCATGTTGTGCCCTCTGTTGAGCCGATGTACTCGCGCTTTTTTGCATTTATTGGCCTGTTCGCATTCGGCATGTTCATACTGGTACTGTCAGATAACCTGCTTACGCTCTTTGTAGGCTGGGAAATCATGGGCTTGTGCTCCTATTTGTTGATTGGCTTCTGGTACGCAAAAAACTCTGCGCGCGACGCGGCGGTCAAGGCATTTATGACCACGCGCGTAGGTGACGTGTTCATGTTGTTGGGAATCGTTTATCTCTATTCTGTAACTGGGACCCTTTCATTCCGTGAGATCTTCACTGAACAAATTTTGCACACGCTTGCCACGATTCCAAGCGGCTTACTTGGTTTTTCTGCAGCAGGATTGATTGGCTTATTGCTCTTCATTGGTACGGTCGGTAAATCGGCACAATTTCCGCTTCATGTTTGGCTGCCAGACGCCATGGAAGGTCCAACACCTGTCAGCGCGATGATCCATGCCGCGACCATGGTATCTGCGGGCGTGTACGCGGTCATCCGCATGTTTCCGCTCATCAGCCTGGACCCATTGACGATGACCATCATCGCGTTCATTGGCGCGTTCACTGCCTTATTCGCCGCGACGATAGCTGTCGCACAAAATGATATCAAACGCGTGCTGGCATATTCCACTATCTCACAACTCGGATACATGATCGCCGCGTTGGGTATCGGCGCGTATGTGGCGGCTGTCTTCCATCTCATCACACACGCCTTCTTCAAGGCCTTACTCTTCCTCGGCTCTGGCTCTGTGATTCACGGCATGGAGCATGGAGTTTTACATACAGGTAACCATGACGTTGATCCGCAGGACATGTTCAATATGGGTGGTCTGCGCAGGAAGATGCCCATCACATTTTGGACTTTCGTGATCGGCGGTTTTGCCCTTTCTGGTTTCCCATTAATCACAGCTGGTTTTTGGTCGAAGGATGAGATCCTTGCGGACGCATTTGGTCATGGTCATTGGTGGGTCTTTGGGACTCTGGCGATTGCCGCCTTCCTGACCGCCTTTTACACTATGCGTCAGCTCACCTTGACCTTCCTTGGTGAACCGCGTACCAGGGAAGCTGAACACGCGCAAGAGACTCCCTGGACGATGACGCTTCCACTAATCATCCTCTCGATCTTTGCCATCGGGTATGGCTGGGTCGGTATTCCCGAACAATTCCCTCTTCTTGGTGGACTCGTCCCTAACTGGATTCATGAATTCGTGGGTGGCACATTAGCGGAACACCCTGAAGCTGTAGCATTCAATTGGATCCCACTATTAACTTCTCTGGCTGTAGCTCTTGGTGGACTGTTCCTCGGCTGGCTCACTTATCGAAATGTTCAAACAGCAGCAGAAGATAAATTACAGATCCCTCTGCTCAAGAACAAATATTACCTTGATGAATTATATGATTTTCTATTTATCAAACCTGCATACTGGTTTGCCGAAACCTTCGTCTATAAATGGATGGATAAAGGCTTGATTGATGGCATCCTGCATGTCTTTGATCCGATTACGAACGGGCTTGGTTCTTTCATCCGTAACTACTTTGACCTGCCTGTGATCAACCGCTTCTTTGGTGATGGCTCAGC
>JAXIPJ010000019.1:0-13188 GCA_045402985.1 Anaerolineales bacterium | reverse complement strand
ACTATGCGCGCGAACTCATGGAACTTCACACCCTTGGCTTGGATGTCGGCTACACTCAACAGGACGTGATGGAACTGGCGCGCTGCCTCACGGGCTGGAACGTCAAAGATCATTTCTGGCTCGGTGATTTTGTCTTCAAGGAAGGCCTGCATGATACCGGCACGAAAAATGTTTTAGGCCTCACCATCGCGAACGCAGGCGTTAAAGAAGCAGAGCAGATTATTGAAACATTGGTCATGCATCCAAGCACTGCGCGTTTTATCTCAACCAAACTTGCGCGGCGCTTCATCGCAGATGACCCTCCTCACGAGATCATTGAGCAGGCTGCGCAAACTTTCCTCAGCACCAACGGCGATATCAAATCTGTTCTGCGTGTCATTCTGCTCGAAGGTCTGCTGCTTGCACAACCCAAATATAAACGTCCCGTCAACTTCGTCACATCTGCCCTGCGCATGACCAACACCGAAACGGATGGGGCAGGCGTTCAGGATTATTTACTGCGCATGGGTCAAACATATTTTGGCTGGCCCACGCCAGACGGATATCCTGAACGTAGGGAGCCCTGGCAAAACAATCTCATGCCGCGCTGGCAATTCGCCTTCGAGTTGATCCGCTCTGAGATTAATGGCACAAGTCCCAATCTCAATTCTCTTCTGGATGTCTCACACCTGCACTTGCGCCAGGTGCAAGTGTCTACCGACAGTTTACAAGCCGACGTGGATTCACTTACATCTTTATTATTAGGCGCACCTCTGGAACGCCTCGCACGGGACGAGTTCATTGATTCCGTTATCTCAGCCGGTGCCTCCCCCGAAGAGACTCTGCAAATAGTCGCCGCTGGCATCCTCGCCTCCCCCGCGTTTCAGTGGCGCTAACACCCCGTTGGTCGAGTAGAGCGAGATTTCTTCTCGCTCGTATCGAGACCAACACATAGCAAATAAAAATGAAATTAACAGTGTGTGGTCTCGATACGCCGCTTTGCGGCTACTCGGCCACCATTGGATATGGAGATCAATAATGGTAACTACTCTTACAAAACCTACTACATATCAAGCTGCTTTGCCCACATGGATGCCTCGCCTCGCGTTTGCGCCTCATAACGCCGCGCCGCGCGGTGATGCATTAGTTGTCGTCTTCCTGCGCGGTGCTGCGGATATTCTCAACATGGTTGTGCCGCATGGCGAAGAGGCTTATTATCGTCTGCGTCCCTCTCTTGGCATTCCCCGCCCCGATGACTCAAAAGCGAAACAGGAAGAACGCACGCTGGACCTGGATGGCTTCTTCGGGTTTCACCCCTCTATGCGCTCTTTACTCGACGCGTGGAAAAGCCAGCAACTCGCCATCATCCATGCCTGTGGCGCGCCAGACGAATCGCGCAGTCATTTCAGAGCTATGGAGTTGATGGAACGCGGCGTGGACGATGAACGCGGCCCGGCTTCAGGTTGGATCGGTCGTCATCTCGCTACGTTGAACACCGGCAACTCATCTCCCTTGCGTGCAGTCGGGATGGGCACGCGTCCACAGAGAAGTTTGAGTGGCATGGTACCAGTATCCGCGTTACGTTCGATCGCAGATTTTCATCTCGGCGGTGACGCGCGCGCCTTGCAGCAAATGAGACTCGCCTTGAACACCGTGTATGAGGACGATGTGTTGGGACAGGACACGCTTTCGATTATGGATACGCTTGTAACACTTGACCCGCTCACTTATACAGCCGCACGAAATGCAAAATATCCCGATTCGGAATTTGGGCTTGCGCTCAAACAAACTGCCATGCTCATCAAAGCCGAAGTGGGACTCGAAGTCTCTGCTATTGACGTGGGCGGCTGGGACACGCACTTCGCGCAGGGCTCAACGACTGGCCTGATGCCAAATCTGATGAAGGACCTGGCCGAAGGTCTCGCGGCTTTTCACGCGGATATGTACGACCACATGCATCAACTGACCACCGTCACCATGTCCGAGTTTGGGCGGCGGGCCTCCGAGAATGGAAGTTTGGGTACTGATCACGGTCATGGCAGCATGATGATGGTTTTGGGAGGAAATGTGCAGGGTGGCAGGGTTCACGGAGAATGGCCGGGGCTGGAGGAAGGTCAGATAATGGGACCCGGCGATCTCGCAGTCACGACCGATTATCGTGATGTATTATCCGAGATCCTGGTGAAGCGGCTGAACAATCCTGCCACTGCTGATATATTTCCGAATTATCAAGGGAAGATACCAAATGTGATCACGTGACTTCATCGACTCCTTGAGCGTAAAGATAAATATAATAGAGCCACAGGAACATAACCCTGTCGGGCCTCGTCTTACGCTTTGGAGTAGTTAGAAACGATGAAATCACCCAATAAGCTTATTGCCACATTTGATAAATTTCTCTTCAGCGGCCTTGGCTGTGGAGTTTTCGGACTCTGCATCCTGATGGGCGGATTCGTCTTCGTCTGGCAAAACCCGCCGAAGCCGAATCCCACTTCCACGCTGACGATTGGAACACCCAACGCTGTTACCCCCACCATCACTACCACGCCAGTACCGGGTATTTTCACAGCAACTGGATTCCCAACACTCACTTCAGTTACGCCGATAGCAACGTCCGTCAATGGAACGCTCCTGCCTTCGCCCGTCCCATCGCCAGTGGCTAATAGTGGCAACACCAGCCCACCGTTCGGGAAGATCGCATTTACCTGTTTTGTCAACCAGATCGATCAGATCTGCCTCATGAACGCAGATGGCAACGGACGTAAACAGCTCACAGATCATCAGGCAACTGCCTTTTATCCATCCTTTTCGCCGGACGGGCAAACGATCTATTTTTCATCCCGAGATAACGGAGGTTTTGAGATCTATTCTGTTAACCTGAAGGGAAAAAGCCAGAGGCGCCTCACCAGAGGCATTGGTGCGCTATATGCACCAGAGCTTTCTCCGAATGGTGAGCGGATTATCTTCACCAATAATACAGATGGCAGCCAAAAAATCTGGATCATGCGCTCGGATGGAAAGAATGCTCATGCCCTCACGAATGGTCCTTACGATGATATTGACCCGACCTGGTCGCCGGATGGCTCGTTCATCGCATTTGCTTCTTCGCGGTCTGGCTCGCGGCAGTTGTATGTGATGGAGCGGGATGGGTCGGATATCCGCCAGGTGACAAACCTGCCCAACATGGGTGGGCGCAGTTCATGGTCTGCAGATGGAACCAGGCTTGCCTTTTACGCGGGACCTGAAGGCGATCACAACATTTTCATCATCAATGCAGATGGAACTGGTTTGGTGCAGCTCACCAACGGAGGCGATAATCTTGGGCCCAGCTGGTCACCAGATGGGAACTGGATCGCATTCACATCATTTCGAGATGGCAACAACGAAATTTATATTGTCCGTTCCGATGGCAGAGACCTGACGCGTTTAACCAGCAGTGCAATTTCTGACTGGCAGCCTCGCTGGGGGAGATAGTGTTAGTAGTTCAGCCTTCAGTATTATTCGTAGATGGGACATGACGATTAATGAGCGTTGATCTTACAGCTTTAATGAAAAGTTCTCAAAACATGAGCCGAATATTAGAGAAATTCTGAATTGTTCCCTTATACGATTAGAAAAACTTTAGACCTTTCCAAATGGGGTTGAATCTCTTATTTGACTGCTGTATAGTATCAAGCATCTCATTCCTCTTCGAAAAAATAATCGGCAAATCATTTGGCCGCGCAATAAATTCTCATCAGAAATAAGCGATTTAATAGACCGGGCCTCCGTTTTGAATTTTTTCGGAACGGTAGAGCTGGCTTGCTTAAAATGCCAGTTAGGCAAGATTTTCGAAGAAAGGTGGTGGTGCCCGCTTAAGAAATAAACTCTATGTCAATCATTGGGCGAGTTAGGACAACGCAAGTACTCATCGCTCCGCCTGAAATTTGAGCTAAGTTAAGTACCGAACCGTTTCAGAAGTGAGAAAGGAGTTCGTCATGACCACAAAAACGATCATACGCGACATAAGGATTGATAACCCAGTCGACAGAGTGTTCGACTTCCTTGTCGACCCGAACAATCTGCCTGAAATCTGGCCCAACATCATTGAAGTCAAGAGCGTCAAGAGGTCAAAAAACAACGAAGGTTTCAACTTTAGCTGGACTTACAAGATGTCTGGTGTGCAGTTCGAAGGCAAATGCGAGACGATTGAATACGTCCCCTACGAACGCTTCATCGTCAAAAGCAACAAGGGGCTTGATAGTACCATCACGTGGAGATTTCAGCCTGGTGGACGAGAAACGCACGTGATGTTGAAAATGGAATATCAGATTCCATCCTCCCTGCTCAAAAAGACGAAGGAGGAATTTGTCATCCACGAGAACGAGCACGAAGTGGATGCAATGCTTCAGAACCTCAAGAGTAGGCTGGAGCTGGAACCTGCTTACGCATAAGAACTAACATTACACGTGCATTCCCAATAATATGTCTGTGGCGGGATAATAATTTCGCCACAGACTTTTTGATTCGCATGGGGTGGAGTAAAATCAAGAAATAGACTTCATCCTTTACTGGTCTGGAATTATCCAACTCGATGGAATCTTCCAAAAAATTTTTGTCTATATTTGATACATTCCTCGTGGGTGGCTTGGGCTGTGGGGTAATCGGACTTTGCATGCTGATGTGCGGATTTTTCTACGTCTGGCGAAACCCGCCAGTGCCGCAAGCGGCTGCTACCGTGGTTGGGTTGGATGGTCTGCCCACGCTTCCGCCAGATGCGCTCACAGCAACATTATCTCCAACCATTTTCCCAACGCTGGATGGGTCACTTGCGCCCACGTTGATACCGTCGCCCCTCCCTGACTCTAGTGGTGGTTCGTCTTCACTCGGCAAGATCGTGTTCACTTGTTTTATTAATCAGATCGATCAGATCTGCATTATGAACGCGGATGGAACAGGCCGAAAACAACTCACGGACCTTCAAGCGACCGCCTTTTATGCATCGCTTTCCCCGGATGGGCAAACTGTTTATTTCTCGTCGCGCGAAAGTGGCGCGTATGAGATCTACTCAATAGACATCAATGGGAACGGGTTGCAGCGCCTGACGAAAGGCATTGGCACGCTATATGCGCCGGAGCTTTCCCCGGATGGTGGGCGGATCATCTTCACGAATAACGGGAACGGGCTGTGGGTGATGGATCAAGACGGAGGCAACCCGCATGCCATCTCTTTCCGCGATGACATTGACCCCACCTGGTCACCAGATGGTTCGATGATCGCCTTCGCTTCATCACGTTCGGGGAAGCGACAGTTGCATACTATGAATGCAAACGGAAAGGGTGTTAACCAGATAACCGACTTGAATGACATGGGCGGACGCAGTACCTGGTCACCGGATGGAACCAGACTCGCCTTTTATCGCGGACCTGCTGGCGATCGCGATATTTTCATCATCAACGCGGACGGCACTGGCCTGGAACGGCTCACCGATGGCGGAGACAATCTCGGCCCCAGTTGGTCTCCAGATGGGAATTGGATCGCGTTCACCTCATTCCGGGATGGCAACAACGAAATTTACATCATCCATCCTGATGGCAGAGGCCTGACGCGTTTGACGAATAGTCCCATTTCAGATTGGCAGCCAAGGTGGGGTAGATAATGATCTGAGCATTGAAAAGACCGGGAGGTAAAAATCCTGTTTATATAAGCTTTGGTAGTATACTGCCATTACTTTTAAGGTGATTTACTCAGCCTTAGGGTCTTCGTTGAAAATTCAGATGTGATGGAGGAATCAAATGGCACCTAATAATGAAGTATCTTTTGCCAAACCACCTGATTTCGGAAAACCGGAATACGTGAATGCCCCCCGAATTGCCCGAGCATCCTAAAAAATGGTGTCTTAAAGAGGGGTTACCTGTTTATAGTCCCAACTCCACCAAACCTGTTTTTTCTTTGATCCATGGGAATGTTGTGATCGTCGAACGAATATGCAATTCCCCTAACGCCGTCACATGGTCCGAGATTACTCGGACTTCTTATTCCATGGTCGGAGGGAAGTGGGTTCCTCAGACAAATAAAGGCTGGGTAAATGATTTTTATCTCGATGACTACAATGAGGGCTTTCCGGATAACAATGACGTCGTGAAAATCGAGAACCCAACGCAGGATCCGAACGCTCATGCAAAGCAATATATGGTGTGGGAAAAGACTAAGCAAGTTAATATGTGCGGAGAACTTTGTGTTGCATATATCGTGAACAATGAGATCGAAGAGACCAGCCTGGAATCTGTCTTGGAAAAATGGAAACAAGCACCGAACAAAGGAAACTTCTCATATAATTTGGGGAAAATCAAAGAAGGGTTAATCAAGGAACATCTGAATGACATCCTTCAGGTGTATGATGCTCTTAAAGGTCAATACCAACCGATTGATAGCCTCCGGGCGGAATGGAATGCGGCTTTGAATGCGGCGTCCTTTTTGGAAAAATTGAAGGATAAGTTAAAGACGCATTATTTGATTGCGCTTGTGACTATCAATAGTTCGGGTGCCTTGATCCCAAAGGCTGAAACAATCAAGCATTGGGTTGTCGTCGAAGAGATCACATGGAACGGATGGGGGGTGAAACTTTATAATCCATTTCCGAACAAGTTTCAGAAATATTCCCTTGAAGAGTTTTCTTCTTCCTGTCACAACTCCGGTTTGTGGGTAAAAAGAAAAACACCGGTAGCGGATAACCCTGTTAATCCGAAGTCCTTTATGGTTGCGCTTGACGTCCCCAAGCCTAGTGGGTATTCCGCTGAACAGTATATAGATAGGGAAGGTGAAAAACCTAAAAAGAAGCTTCAGTTATGTGGAGAATTTTGTGTTGCCTATATCCTGGGCGAATCGGTGGATCACACCCTGGATTATTGGAACCAAAATCGCCCGTCAGACTTGAGGCAGCTCGCAGCCATCCTGAGCGCCTATGGCTTTGATAAGAAGGGAAACAAGTCCTTTACAATTGGAACGGTTCTCGATTATTGGAAGAGGGTGGAGCGTGAACTTTACGACAAATTCGTCGGCAATAACCAGCCAACCGCAAAAGGCGATCTCAAAACTATATTAAGGGCATATGGATATGCCAAGGATGATTACGTAGATTTTTCCAGAGGACTTCATGATCCCTTCACCGCCAACGACAACAAATACTTTCCCTCACCGGGTAGAATGCAGAAAATGCTGAAGGAGTATTTCCTGATTGCTGGTGTGGCAATTGATAGTACGTCTGGAATGCTCATCAATCGAAAGAAAAGACCGCAGGTCGCCCATTGGGTTGTTGTGGATCAGATTGATCCTGTTGGGAGATATCGTCATGATAATTCTTTTGGGGGGAACGGAGGCTGGGTTGTGCTCTATAACCCCTTTATGAATCGGCGCGAAGAATATTCCTATCAGGAATTCACAAACTCGATGGGCGAGGGCAAAGCGGATGGACTATGGGTAAAAAGGAAGGTTCAGCCAGGATCTTTGCCCTGGAAGGATTTGATTTTGTCCTCTAACTCTGTGTTGGAGAATTTGGGCATCAGCTCTCTCTCGCAGGTGGTCAATAATTGGATTAGCGACAATTCAGGGATGTCTAAAAGCTTTCCTGTGCAACTGGCACTGGTTTTACGAGAAACCGGAGTTCTGGTTATTAAAGATAATAATGGCGATGTCTCAGAAGACCTGCCTGCAGATCCCGCTATTAGCGGCTCCCATCCGACGGAAAAGGTCGCCAATCTAATCGGTCGTATCTTAGCTCGCAAGGCACATGACGAAATTAAGAGAATTAGAGACGAAGTGGCAAAAGTTTTGCCCTAGACACGATTTGTGAGTTAGATCTTTTAGAGCTTATCAGAAGGATGCCACAGCTTCATCCACGGTATCGAAGATCTCGATGAACTGGGTAATGCCAGCGATCTCCAACATCTCGCGGATCGGCGGAATTGGACCTGCCAGCTTGAGATGCTTCGACTTGTCTGGTGACAACATTCGGTGAATGACTACGATGGCACGGATGCCAATACTGGTCAGTGAAGGCGTCTGACTCAGGTCAATGACCAGATCGCGCATACCCGCCTCATAGGATTCCTTTGCGGTTTGCTCCAGCACTGCAAAGTTTCCCAAATTGACCCGATCCTTTAACTGGAAAACTGTCACAGGGACGCGTCCCTCAACTTTTGAGATTTGCACCAAGTCCATGTTCATCATCCTTCCTGAAATAGAATAATAACTTTTCAATCATATCCCGAAACCGCTCAGCGGTCATTAGAAAGTTTAAATTTCGATATTTACCGGGACACCTAGTGGAAGCCATTGCACCTTTTCGCCCAGTTCCGCTGCGGCGAATTGTTTTTCAGCTTCCTCTTTTGGCTCGCGGAAATGTTTCCAGCCTTCGTAATGGATTGGGATCACTATGCGCGGATTAAGAGTCCGTACTGCGCGCACAGACTCTTTAGCATTGAACGTGAATCGAATGGGGCCTGTGGCAGGGAAACTTGCCTGGCCTATATGAAGAATGGCTGTGCCAATCTTGAAGCGATAGGCGATCTCATGCATTCCGTTGAACCAGACGGTGTCACCGGAGATATATAGCGCGCCATGCTTTTGGTCGTTCCATTCGAGGATAAAACCGGTGGTCTCACCCACAATGATATGACTAAACAGCGAACCATGCCTGGCAGGTACTGCTGTCACTTTAATTTCGGAGTCATCTGAATGAATCGTTGTGCTCTGCCAGGGCTTCAAACCGATGGCGTTATTCCCCAATCGTTTTGCGCCTGCGTTGGTTGTGAGAACCTTGCCAGCCAGGGGCAGCAAAGCACGGCCGGCCTCATCTAGATTATCTTCATGTTGATCGTGACTCAAAAGGACCGCATCGATCTCCCCAATTTCTTCCGGCCTGATAGCTGGCGCTGTTAATTTTGTTGATGAAGTGCCAAAGCCAAAGTTATAGTTTCCGCCGGGAGGATCAAACGCAGGGTCGGTGAGCAGGCGTATTGAACTTATCTCGAGCAGAAGTGTGGCGGTGCCGATGTGTGTAATGCGGCAGTTCATATGCGCATGGCCTCCTCATATTTGTTCCGCTGGCGTTCAGTGGCAACCACGGTATTACGCAATAACATCGCCACTGTCATGGGACCCACACCGCCGGGCACGGGCGTGATCCAGCCTGCCACTTGATGAACACCTTCAAAATCCACATCTCCCACAATTTTTGTGCCATGTGTTCCATCAGGCAGAATGATATCCACCTGATTAATGCCGATGTCGATGACTGCCGCGCCGGGTTTGACCATGTCTGCTGTGATAAGGCCAGGCTTGCCCACTGCCACGAATAATGCGTCCGCCTGACGCGTGTGATAGATGAGGTTGCGAGTGGCATGATGACAAATGGTGACCGTTGCCAGGTCCTCGACGAGTAATAACGCGACCGGCTTGCCCACAATTTCAGAGTGGCCCACAACCACCACTTCCAACCCGCGCAGATCCAGCCCGGTAGAGCGAAGCAATTCCACTGCCGCCAGCGACGTGCAGGGTCCAAGCGAAGAATCGCCGTAGACGATGTTGCCGATGTTGGCTGAACTCATACCCTCCACATCCTTGATGTGATGGATGGCGTTTTCCAACTCCTCCAGGTCCAATGAGAGCGGCACTGGGCGCTGCAGGATGATGCCAGTTACGCGTGGGTCTGCATTCAGGGCGTAGATGGCAGCCAGTATTTCGCGCTGGGTGATGCTACCGGGATAATGGTAATGCTCAAATTCAATGCCCACCTGCGCACAGGCACGCTGTTGATTCTTGATATAGAGCGAGACAGCCGGGCTGTCACCGATGTCCATTGAAATGAGGCGCGGCCGCCAGCCCAGCTCATTAAGCAGGCCTACCCGTCCATGAACTTCGTCTTTGACAATCTGCGCCTGCTTTTTTCCATCAATGATCTTATGCGACATATAACTACCGTTTGACCGCTACTTTGTTTATTTTTCGCAATCATACCCCAAAATAGCAAAGAGACTGGTCAAGGCCAGTCTCTTTGGTTTTATGCAGCTAACTTTTACATACTGCTTGGCGCGTTTGGGTCTGCAGGTCCAATACGATAGGGGCGCATCATCTCGTTGTCCTCGTGCTCAACAATATGGCAGTGCCAGACGAATTGACCAGGTGTGTTGAATTGCGCACGCACGCGGGTGACCTCGCCTGGATAGGCGATCACAGTATCCTTGAAACCAGATTCCCAGGCTTCTGGTGGCCGCGGGTCGCCAGCAAATTGGACAGGGATGGCGGTTTCACCCTCTTCATTGAGTTCCAGTGCCTGCCGGTTTACAACTTCAAAGGCCACCTCATGCACGTGCATGGGATGAGCATCAGCGGTAAAGTTGTAGAACTCCCAAACTTCGGTGTCACCTACCTGCGGATTTTCAGTGACAGTATCCATCCACATGTGGTGAATTGGCATGCCATCGGCATCCACATTCCCCAGCATTGCTTCGGCTGGCC
Organism: Anaerolineales bacterium; assembly: GCA_045402985.1. Taxonomy (GTDB): domain Bacteria; phylum Chloroflexota; class Anaerolineae; order Anaerolineales; family Villigracilaceae; genus Defluviilinea. The sequence goes on along the minus strand of JAXIPJ010000019.1, from coordinate 2,712 downwards.
CATCATAGACTTCCGACATGATCTCTATCAATGCCAGTGGACGCGTCACTGTTTCAACTGGAAGCGGCACAATGGGTGGCAGAGTCAGGAACTGCGGCGGCGTAGTGAGGTCAGGTGCAAGGGCCGGGACAACGCGGAACTCCATGATCTGGCCGGTCGAATCCGGATCCGAAAAATCAAAGTCCTCATCTGGCTCGCCGCCGCCGAATGGCTCATCCGGACCGACATTGCCTAGAACATAATTGCCCTGTGGCACATTGGTAAAGTCAACAATAACGTCTGCACGTTCGGCCAGTCCCATAAGAAGTTTGTTGCCATGATCTGCGGTGATGTTCACTGGTGCAACAAGGAAGCCACCTTCGTTGCCAATCTGCCAGACTTCCACGCCGGCGATATTGGTGAAGTCCAAGATGAGGAAGCGGGATTGGCAGCCGTTCAGGAAGCGGAAGCGGTAACGGCGCTGTTCCACCTTCTGGAAGGGCCAGGTGTTGCCATTCACCATAATCATATTGCCAAAGAACTCAGGGTTCCAGTTCGGTGCCAGGTCAGAGTGCGGAATATAGGGTCCAAAGTATTCATCAAAAAAGGCACGTGTATCTGGATAGAACAAAGACCCATCTATATTGAAAGCGCGATCCTGGATGGCCATGGGGATCTCATAGTAGGTCTTGTTTGGTGGGAATTTATCGCCCTCTTTTGGCGCGGGTCCGGGGAGAATTGCCTTTGTGTTGAAGCGACCGTCGATGACCGAGTCATCCCCATCAGGGCCACCGCGTATGATAAAGAAACCTGCCGGTCCTGCGTAGACGTTGAGTCGGGTCATTCCCAGTGTGTGATCGTGATACCAGATCGTTGAAGCTCGGTTCTTGTTCGGGTATTGGAATGTGGCAAACCCGGGCCCCCAGGTTTCACTGTAACCGGCAAGTGCCTTGTTCTTGAAGTAGTTGTACCAGGTGCCTTCGGTAGCATAACCTGCTGGAATGTTGGCAGCATTGGGCAGATACCAGGCCTCAGCATAGCCATCGCTCTCATCTCCAACACCCACTGCTCCATGCACATGCGGGACGGTTGGGACAGGTCCAGTGTAAGGATCAGGTGTATTGGCAAAGGTTGGGCGTGTGTCTCGGCCAGTTATCCCGCCAGCTGGATTCGCCCAGTGAAGTGTGGGATCTACAGTCAGCAGATGGGCTAGGTAGTTGCCATCAGCGTCTATCAACTCGTTGATCCACTTTACTCGTACTGGTCTATCCCAATCCGCTTCAATGGTAAGTGATGGGGCGTTGTGCAAAAGTATGCCTTTGCTGTTTGCCGCCTTGACTGCACCATATCCCCAAACGGTTGTTGATGGCAATCCTGAGGGCAAGATTTGTTGAGCGAACTGCCTCATCGAAATTTCGTAATAGTCGGCGTTTTTCCCCTTTTTCTGTTTGATGATTCCTGCCTTGGGCATTACCGGTGGGATGAGTAGTGGTGTTTGAAATTTTGGTACAAAGAGGGGATCAAGCGTCCCGCCAGGAATTGCCGCTTGCGCACGCAGTACAAATTTACCTCGTGTCGAGGCATATAAGGCGACTATTCCTGCTCCGCTAAGCTTTAGAAAATCTCTTCTGCTAATCATGGTGTTTGTCCTCCAAGCATTAATCTTTTGCCTATGTGTCGAGTTTTTCTCTGAGGAGATGCGGATTGAATTATGTGATTTTGCTCGAGCCTCCGTTCTTATTGCGCCCGGCTATTAATCTTGTTCCACTCCATGAAGAGCGGTTGCCATAAAATAAGTCTATTATTGTGAAATATACCACAATAAAGATATAATGTCAAGGAGATATATTATTAAAAGGAATATCAGAGGCTGCTTAACAGCATCCAACTTTTGTATGAGCGGAATTCCATGAAATTTAGTCGCTTATATAGAAATCATTACTATCCCCAAAACAGCATTCCAAAGATACCTTGCGGCCAACTAGTAAGCAATTCTGCTCAGCGTGGCAACTTCCCCACAATGCAATAAGAATCACTCAACAGTCGATTCGAATCCGCTGCATAAAAGCAGATCTCGATGAGCGCCCCAAACGCTGATGCCTGCTAACCCTAAAGCGTGAGCTTCGAGAGCGGTCAAATCTCCGATGCTACCTTCATCTGGGCTTATACCATTATCGATGACAAGGATATCTCCTTGTTCTGCTGTTCCCATTACTTCGAGGTTGGTAATCTGGATTATTGACCAGACATTTAATCTGCGCTCATCGGTGAGGGTTCGGGTAAATTCTCAGTCAGCTCTTTGCGCGGGGTGAAAAATGCAGAAACGAGCCCAAGTGCGGCCGCCACGAAAGCGACCAAAAAGACCAGGTGAATGGCGTTCGCCATTGCAAGGCGTACGCCCGCTTCGATAACTACTACAGAGCCGGGTAAAGGATCCAGTAATTGCGCGACCATTTCAGGGTCCAGACTAGAAGCACTTAAGTTGGATGCAAGGCGCGCGCTCAACACCGCCCCCATCACGCTCACCCCCAGAGTCCCACCCATCGACCGGCTGAATTGAAGCATGGATGTGGCGGTGCCGAGATGACGGCGCTCCACGCTGGTCTGCACGGCGATCACGAAGGCGGGAATCGAAAGCCCCATGCCGATGCCCATCATGGTGACGAAAACCATCACCATGATCTGGTTTGAGTTCGCGCCCACCAGCGTCATGAGAAATGCGCCCACCGTAAA
>JAXIPJ010000412.1:0-3052 GCA_045402985.1 Anaerolineales bacterium | reverse complement strand
ATTTGTTTGAACTCTCCACTCATCATGCGCTGAATTAACTGCCAAAACAAGATTCCCGACTGCCAAAAACCGCCAGATTAAAAAGTAGCGGCGAGATATTGCATCTCGCCGCCAAACACAACTTGCACCCTAAATGGGCTGCATTATTTCAGCACAACACCGCTTCTGGCGGGGATAGTGAACTTAACGCGGCCTTCGTGCGCTGACACATCGGATGCCTGTCCAAAGATCGCCTTTGGATTTTTCTTCGCCTCATACCTGACTTCGGCCTGCTGAGGCGATTCTGATGCGTTAAGCGCGATGACCAGCGTCTGCCCATCGAGTGAGCGCGAGAATACATAGACTCCATCTGCCGACCACAATCTCGTGAAGTCCCCGCGTCGCAGCGCGGGATTTTTCATGCGCAACGCGATCACATTCTTTGCATATTCGAGCAGGTCTTTATCCCACTTGCTTTCATCCCACGGAAAGGACTTGCGGCAATCGGGGTCGTGTTTTCCATCCACACCGATCTCGTCACCATAATAAATGCAGGGGGCACCGGGGTAGGCGAACAGAAAGAGCCACCCCAATTTCAGCGCGTTCTTATCACCACCTGCGCAGGAGAGAAAACGCGGCGTATCGTGACTATCCAGCAGGTTCAATTGCGCGTATGTAATATCAGGTTTATATAAATTCAGGTTGTGATCTATCTGGTTTGCGAATTCATGCGCATCGATTGGATGTTGAATACCATGATAATTGGATTGCTGATGCAGCACTTTGAGATCGAGATGCCTGGCGGGGAAGAAGGCTAAACACGGCTTGGTAACATTATAATTCATGATGGCGTCAAATTGATCGCCCTGCAGCCAGCGCTGTGACTCGTGCCAGATCTCGGCCACGATATAAGCTTCAGGGTTGATCTTTCGGACACGGTTTCGGAAATCCTGCCAGAACGAATCATCATCAATATCAGTCGCCACATCCAGCCGCCAGCCATCTGCGCCGAATTTGATCCAATACTCAGCCACATCGAAAAGGAATGCGCGCGCGGCCGGCGAGTTCGTGTTGAACTTGGGCAGGGCGGGCAAATTCCACCAGCCGCGATAGCCGATGGCGGTAATGCTATCCTCCTGATGCAGCAGTTTTTGTTCATGCGGTGAAGGATAAGCTCCCCAATGTTTTTTGCCGCCCAGGCGTTCGGGGTCGAAGAAAAACCAATCCTTGTAAGGTGAAGCGTCGCCGCACTCCAATACGTGATGGAATTGCCAGAAGCCACGCGAAGCATGGTTGAAGACGCCATCCAGTATCACGCGCATCTCACGTTTGTGCGCTTCATCGAGTAATAAACGCAGTGCGTCATTTCCGCCGAGCAACGGGTCCACTTTGTAAAAGTCAAAGGTGTGGTAACGGTGATTCGACGCGGAGGCAAATATCGGGTTGAGATAAAGAGCCGTGATCCCCAGCTCCTTCAAATAATCCAGTTTTTCAACGATCCCATATAGATCGCCGCCTTTGAATCCATGCCCGGTCGGGGGAGAGTCCCACGATTCAAAAGGCAGATTGCTAGAGGGATTGCGTTCACTGCGTGCAAAGCGGTCCGGAAAGATTTGATAGAAAATTGCATCCTGTACCCAGCTTGGTGTGGTCATGTTGAAACCTCAGTGTAAGATTAAAGTAGGACAAGATTTTCTTGTCCTACTGTGTTGATTCTACATCATTTAATTCAGGAGAGTAAAAACGACAATGGAATTTTCACGCGGCCGCGTCGTGTACCTTTCATACATGCCTGTGATTGCAATAAACAATCACAACACAATGATGCATCCTTCATTTTCCCGCAGGCTAAACCCCGAAAGACTCACATCACCTTCCCGGTCGAGGATGGTGGAAAGCACGATCTTGCCTGTTTCCAAATTTGGCAGGCTTAACTTCTGTTCTCTGTTTGAAAAATTTAGCGCGACGATCACGCGCTGATCGCCGGCCTGCCTTTCGAAAACAAAGCAATTCTCCTGCGCTTCCGCTGATTCAGGATTGATGGAGCGATAACCGCCTAGTTGAAGCGCCGGTGTGGATTTGCGGCACGCCAGCAGTTTGCGATAAAAGTTGAGCGTAGAGCGCGGGTCATTTAGCTCGCTTGCAACGTTGACTTCCTTATAATTCGAATCGAGAGGTAACCAGAGTTCTTTCACATCGGGCGCGGCAAAACCTGCGTTGGCGGAATCGTCCCATTGCATTGGCGTGCGTTCCGGGTCGCGCCCGACGATGTGCGCGATCTCCGGCTGGTTGACCGCTGGTGGGTCTTGAACTTTTTCTGCGGGAATCAGGACATTCTCCATCCCAAGTTCGTCGCCGTAGTAGCAGGTGGGCGTTCCGCGTAATGTTAGTAAGAGCATGTTAGCAGTTCGCGCTTGGGCGGGTCCGATCCGGGTCGCCAACCGGTGTTGATCGTGATTGCCCAGCACCCAGTTGGGCCAGGCATCGGACGGCAAGACAGCCTCGTAGGCATCAACCATTTTTCGCACACCTGCTGCATCCCAGCGAGCGAGGATCAGTTGGAAATTGAATGGCAAGTGGCACTCTTTTTTATCAGGGCTGCCATAGTACTTTATCAACTCGTCGTTCGGCAGATAGGTCTCGCCGACCATCATACGGTCATCATACGAATCCAAAACAGCTCGCATCTGGAGGATCAGATCATGCACCTCGGGCAGGTTTGCTGTGTAAGTGTGTTTCAAACTGTCGAATGGCTTAACACCATCCCAGTCGGGATTCGGCGGCTCATCCCGGAAGAGCGGATCTTTCATCATCAGCCCGATCACGTCCACCCGGAAACCATCCACGCCACGGTCCAGCCACAAGCGCATAACGTCAAGCATAGCATTGACAACATCCGGATTGCGGTAATTCAAGTCAGGTTGTTGTTTAACGAACTGATGCAAATAGTATTGCCCTGTGGTTTCATCAAATGTCCAGGCGGGACCACCGAAATGGCTCAGCCAATTGTTGGGTGGACCTCCATCTGGTGCAGGATCGTGCCAGAGGTACCAATCGCGCTTCGGGTTGTCGC
>JAXIPJ010000453.1:0-2883 GCA_045402985.1 Anaerolineales bacterium | reverse complement strand
GCAATGGCGGGGATGAGTCGTTGTCCCTGCGGCGGCGGGAGTTTTTCCACGCCAAGCATGGTGGGCGTGTTGGGTCCGTAAATGTCCGCGTCCATGAGTCCGACTCGCGCGCCGCTTTGTGCAAGCGCCACGGCGATATTCACCGACACAGTGGATTTGCCAACGCCTCCTTTGCCTGAACCGACTGCGATTGCATTTCGAATAGGCATCTTGACCAGCCCGCGCATGCGGCCATCATTGGGCACGTCTGAGTCCATTTTGACAATGACGACTTGCACTCCCTCCACTGTCATCACCGCTTCCTTTGCCTCCCTTTCCAACCTTGCGCGAAACGGACAAGCTGGCGTGGTGAGCATGATGGTGAACGAAACCTTATCACCTTCGATCTCAAGGTTATGGATCATGTTGAGAGTCACAAGATCTTGATGCAGATCTGGTTCATCCACCTTGCTGAGTGCGCTGAGGATTGCTTCTTTTGTAATTTGATTTGACATTATTTTTACCAATATTCTCTATTCACTCGCGCTGAGCGGAGCAACTTGAGTGCAAGCCGAAGGTTGCGCAGACGAAGCGCTCTTGCAACTTGCGCTTCGTCTACAGTCTTCGCCTAAGACGCTCAGACCTCCGCTCAGCGCGAAGGCACTATGATGCTGTTGGAGCCGCCGCAGCCCCGGCAGCTTTCGCTGCCTTGGCGGCTTCCTTGGCCTTGCGTGCTTCTTCTTCGCGCGCGAAGTTCTGCGGGCGGATGCTTTGATAGTAAGAAGACGGCTTAAGCAGTTTCTCCATATTGAACACATTGCGTTCATATGAAGCGATCTCAAAATCGTGGTCCATCTTGATGGCGTCGAATGGGCAATACTCCGCGCAGAAGCCGCAGTTCATGCAGATGTCTGCATCGATGAAGAATTCGGTCGGCTCGGGGATCGGGCGGCCAGTTGTCGGGTCGTTTGAGCGCACGATCCAGATACATTGCGGCGGGCAGACCTTGGCGCAGATCCCACACGAGGTGCAAAGGATCTCCTTCTCCCCATCCGGCTTTTCATCGTAAACAAGGAATGGGAGGTAGCGCGCCTCTTCGGGGAGGAGCAAACGCTCTTCAGGAAATTGAACGGTGAAGATACCACGCGCATCTTTGCTGGAGCGATGGGCGATGCCCTCGGCACTGTTGTAACGTTTCTTGCCCTGGAACAGCCATACGATGTCGTCCCAGTATGTATTCCAGTAGCGTTTTAGGGTTACGCCCAAACCCTTGAGAATGCCTCTTCCATACATAAGTTTGTTCTCCTGTTACCTATCGCATTCGCCCATCACAATATCGAACATGGCGAGAATCGCGACAAAATCCGCGATCTTGTTGCCGATGGAAATTTTCTCGAGCGCAGTGAGATTGACGAACGACGCGGGCCGCACATGATAGCGCCACGGATTCGGTTTGCCATTCGAGACGACGTAAAATGCCAGCTCGCCTTTGGGTGACTCGATGCGACCATACGCCTCACCTGCCGGCACCCGAACCTGGTACACGGGTTTCTGGGAGTTGATCGGTCCCTGAGGGATCTGCTTGATGGCTTGCTCCAATATCCGTAGCGATTGCCTGATCTCGTCAATGCGGATGAGGTAATTATCCATCAGGTCGCCGTTGTGACGCACTGCCACGTCAAAGTCAAAGCGGTCATAAATCCCATAGGGATCTGCGCGGCGAATATCATAAGGCACGCCCGCGGCACGGAGCACGGGACCCGTAATTGAATATCGGATGGCATCCTCTGCATCGATCATCTTCACGCCTTTCATACGCGAGACCAAAATTTCATTCTCTGAGAGGAAGCGTTCCATTTCATCAGTTTTGGCAGGCAGGCGCTCGAAGACCAGACCCTTGATCTTTTGCATGACGTCATCTGGAATATCCCGTACCACGCCGCCAAAACGGAAGTAGTTGCACATCATGCGCGCGCCCGATATGGCTTCGAAAATATCGAGGATGAGTTCGCGCTCTTCAAAGGCATACAGCGAAGGAGTGTACATTGCACCGAGATCATTCAACAGCGTGCCGATGAAGATGAGATGGTTCTGCACCCGCGTCATTTCTGCAACGATGATGCGGATATATTCTGCACGTTCTGCCACAGGGATCTTCATCAACTTTTCGACAGCGATGGCATACCCAAAGTTATTGGTCATTGAGTTGAAGTAATCCAGGCGGTCGGTGAAAGGCATGTTGAGTAGATATGTGTTGCGCTCGCCGATCTTGTCGTGATTGCGATGCAAGTATCCAAGCACAGGCTTGAGCCCGACGATGGTTTCGCCGTCGAGTGTCATCACTGCGCGAAAGACTCCATGTGTGGATGGATGGTGCGGCCCCATGTTGATCACGATGCGGTCAGTGCTTAATCCGCTTTCATCTTTCACTGTATAACGAGCGAGGGCGCCGTAGAGCAGTGCATCGCCTTCGGGGATCCATTTTTCGGGGTCAAAGTTCTCTGGGAATGTCAGATTATCCTTGAATGGATTCTTATCTTCTGCCATGTAGAATTGACCATCGGGCCAGCGACTCTTGAAGGGTTTTGTATCTTCCTCGTAAAAACCTTCCTTCCAATCCTTACGAAGTGGATGGCCCGCAAAACCTTCCCACATCAGGATGCGGCGCAAATCCGGGTGACCTGTAAACTTGATGCCCATCAGATCCCAGGCTTCGCGCTCCTGCAAATCGACACCGGGCCACAGATCAATCAATGATGGGACTTCGACAGGGTCTACGCGTGGGACTTGAACCTTGAATACCAAGCCGGGTCCACCGGTTGTTCTATAAGCGTGATAGACCACTTCCATCTTATTTTCGGGGAAGTAATCCACGCCGGTGACGGCGGTGAGCAGATCAAAACC
>JAXIPJ010000356.1:0-25110 GCA_045402985.1 Anaerolineales bacterium | reverse complement strand
TCTGTGATGCCTTTGAAGTCACCGATACCATCGCCATTTCCGTTGGCGAACGAACGCGGATAGACCTGATAAAAGACTGCGCTTTGCCACCATTTGAGTTCGGACATTTTTCCTCTATGTAGTTAATAATTTTCCGATTACCTGCACGCATGGTCTTGAAAACACTTCTTCCTTGTGCGGCGCTTCGGGGAGTTCACTCGTCAGATCCTGACCGGGGAAATGGAGATTCTCATGCATGTCCAGGCGCCACTTGGGACAATCGGTCACATCATAAATGATGCCGTCGTAGGCAATAAACTTCCGTGTGCCGCGCTCACCTGTGTTGCGACGCAATTCCGTTTCAGAGATGATGCGATCAGGGATGCTCATATGGGAATTATACAAGGTATTGAAAGAGAATAATCTCCCGATGAACTTGGGAGATTATTCTCTTTGGCTAATGGTCTTCTTTTATTTCCTTGTGATCGGGAGCTTTATGTTTTTCCTGATCATTATGGTTCTGGTTTTCATTCACAGGCTTGTTGTAATGACATCCCTCTCTGGATGTACGCCTGCACATTAGTCAACCCCAACTACTCAAACATGTGTTGTAATTTATTCATCTTAGCAAGATGATTTCCGCATACATTGATCCCGCGCAGGAATGTCACATACCTGACCGTCATTTTTTATTGCGCATGATAAAAAATCCAGCCACTGCCGCGCCCGCAAGCGCTCCACTAGCAAACAGACCCACAATGTCAACTGAGCGGACTCCCGGCGAGAACTGCCAAAGACCCAGCATTGAAAACAAAAACATACTAATAAGGACGCCTGGTTTTCCGTTGTTCAGAATCATTCTCCTTCAAGAATAGTTAACTAACAAACAGCAATTCGATCAGCGCAGCACAAACATTTGATCGAAGCCACCGATCGTGAAAATTTCCCGAATTTGCTCATTACAATTCCACAGGCTCAGGGATTTACTATTTGCGAGTGCGCTTTCACGGAGCCTCAACAAGGCGCGGATCACGGAAGAATCTATAAAGGTTGCATTGGTCAGGTCCACGTATATTTCCCTCATGGCGTTTGCATTTAGAACCTTCTCAATTGCATTACTCAGATCTTCCTGCGTCGAAAAATCGAAATCCCCGGACAAAATGAGGCGGGCGATATCTCCTGTAAATTCTACTGTTGCAGGCATGCTATTCTCCTTCCTGCCTGATTCCATTTAGTGGGTGGAACATCAGAAGCATTAACAACTCTATTATAAAGAAAATCCCTCAATTGGTGTCAGGAGATTTCCATCCATTGGGTGGAATATTCAGACCAACCCTATCGAAGTGCAGGAGATACACTTAACCAAACATAAGTGTCAATGCCGAAAAAGCTTTTTTACAGTAAGATTGGGATAGCCCAATTCAAAAATGGCGGTCAAACACTGCCTGGAGACGCAAAATGTTCATCGGTTTATTTTTTATGATCGTGATCGCCGTAATTCTTTACGGCCTGGTCAATTCCACTGAAAAGGTTCTTGCCATCCGTCATCAACAAAGGGAAGATGGCAAAAAACCAAACGTTTATCTTTAAATGTTCAGCGTTAGACCGATCAGAAAAGGCCTCGGAAATTGATTTCCGAGGCCTTTTTCATTTCTTGAATAAGCCTTTTTTAACTGAAGACAGTCTCATTTCCTCTCCAGCCGATAGGTCAGAATGAACGGATCCAGCCGCGCTGGATAGCCATCCAGGTGATAAGCAAAGATGTAGCTTTCGAATTGATCCACCGAAAAAGGCCAGGGCTCCACGTGGATTCGGCCGTCTGCAACATGGTACTGGACCGAGACTTCAATATCAGAGTTATTGCGCGGAAAGATCGATACTGCACCCGAGTCTGGGGCATCAAAGCAAAAAAGGAACGAAATATTATCGGTCAGTTCAGTAACCCGATCCAACCTCTCAAAAATTACTTTTGAAAGGTTGTGAGCCTGGAGTTGTTCCTTAATAGCCTGTGAAAATTCAGCAGTGAGCGCCTTGCGTTCATGGGTACTGTAATAACTCGCAAGCCGCCTAACGTGATACTTTATGATCGTGTCTGTGACGATATCCGAGTTGTACATCGAAAAGCTGCGCCGCGCGATTTCCTGCCATTCGTCCTCGCTCATTTCTCCGATGGCGGAATTATCAAGTAGACCATAACCACGATCGTGCAACGCCATGCCTGCAACCATGGATACACGCTCCACAAGTGGCGTTTCAAAATCCTCATTCCCCCACAACATCGCCAAAGCACCCACCAGCCTGAGATGTTCTGATTGCGGAATTACGATTTGTCTGCGTTTGGACTTGAACATAAGGCAACTCCAGATTTTTCCCATAGGATAACACAACCCTTTTCGCCAGCCAACCTCCCCATTTGCATCGCATTGATTAGAACCTGAATCAAAAATCGGAACTTGATGTCCCGATTTTGACCTTAATGATTGCTCCAGCGCTTATGCTGCAGGCGCTTTTTTTCTTAGTTGATTCTCTGGAACACTGGCCTTACGAGCTTCCTGTTTCAGTCTCCGCGTATGGATGCGTTTTCCCGCGGATGGTCGTTTGCGTTTTGTCTTTTCTTTTACTGTGTCCAATGGTATTGCTCCTTAGTTAAGACTTGCGGATCTGCTTACGCAGTATTTTTGTTTTTTGCTTCGTACTCTGACCAAAGCCTGGCGATCTCCTCACGGGCTTTCTGACGCGTATATCCATATTTGACCTGGAGCATGGTGACAAATTTGTCGAACTTGACCTCCGCTTTATCCACCTTGATCAGATCGTAGTCGGCCATGAGACTCCACCACGCCGTGGACTGGCTTCGAATCACGTTCCATTTTTCTTCAAACATTGCCTTGTTCATCACCATATCATTTTCCTCATCTTTCTTAAACCCTTTAAGGCACCTTTCACAGTGTCCTTTTCAGGAATTGGGATTTATTGTGAGTTTACGCGATTTTGTTTATGAGCGATCATCCATACCCCGCACTTTGGCAAAACAAAATTTACAAACTCTTTCACCGTCCTGGCGACCTATCTTCATTGTACTACATTGTGGATACAGTTGCCGCCGCCGTATCCATTTGAGATGAAATTGCGATTCGCTTTGGATTTACCCGTCAATTCTTATCTGGACGTCGAAGATCAGTTTGCCCTTTTCTGTTCGAATCTCCATGGACTTGACCAAATCGAGAAATTTTCTCTGTTGCTCAGTTTGCAGAAAGGACCCAACATCAATCACAATCTGCTCCCCATATAGTTTGACGCCTTCTGGCAGCACCTTGAAAAATGACCCTAATTTTCCCAATAGAACATTATTTTCCAACAAAACCCTGATCTTTGGAGAAGGCGCAGGATCCACTGACCTGAAGATCCAAACCTTCAAATTTATAGGCCACGGCCAGCGGGTCGTTTTTACTTTTACAGAGATCCTGTTTTCTTCACCAATGCTCACGCGGCAATATTCAATATTTTGATTCCCCTGAAGTACGGCTTCAATAATTTCGTTGATCATCTGTTGAGGCACAGGAATGGATGCGTCAACGGCCAGCCCATCCAGGTCAGCAAAACCATTGTTAATGATTTTTTGTAAGATTTCGTTCACAGCTGTGGAAGAGTTTGGTGTGCTCATGGAGTTGGATTTTAGCCGATTCTATTTGTAGAGGCAATTTCCAGCCGCGTGCTCATCTCTTTTATCGCACTGCGTAAACTTATTTCGCCCCAAAAACAATAACCTGTTGTTAACAACAATTTTCCCGGACTTTAATATAATTGCCTATACATCATATCAAGAGGAGAAATCATGGAATTCCAATACAGCGAACTGGACAACCGCATCAGCCTGATAAAGCTCGGCGGCAGACTAGACATTATCGGCACGGGCGAAATAGAAACTAAATTTGCCGGCTATTGCGCAGGGGAAAAGGTCCGCGTGATCGTGGACTTATCCGAAGTGGATTTCCTCGCCTCAATTGGCATTCGACTCCTCACACTGACCGCCAAATCCGTCACCAGCCGCGGCGGGAAAATGGTAATTCTGAACCCGATTCCTGAAGTACAAGAGGTGCTTGAAATAACAGGCATCCCAGTAATCATCCCGATCTACTCCCAGCTTGAGTTTGCCGAAACGGCATTGATGGCATCCTAATTTCAGACTTTCTATAGGGCTATTTTGGGATGACGCTTCCAGTGTTGCGTGGCTTGCTCAAACGCATACCCAAGCTGTAGAACCCCCCAATCATCAAGATGCCGCCCCACGATCTGTATACCCACTGGTAAACCTGATGCGGTAAAGGCACCAGGCACAGACAGTGCAGGGTGACCGATCGTGGAGATGTAATAACAGGATTTCATCCAATCAATATAGGTTAACATTTTTTCACCATTGATCTCGTTCGGGTAGGGCTTTTCGACAATGAACGGCAAAACCTGACTGACAGGCAAAATCAAAAACTCGTACTTTTCCATGAATTCGCGGATGCGATGAAACAACTGCGTCCGTTTAACCTCCACCCGCGCCAGTTGCGGACCCGTGAGCGACAACCCCTGTTCAATATTCCAGACGACTGTATCCTTCAATCTGTCTTTTTGGGTGTTGTATTCCTCAGACAAACCAGCTTCAAAACTCCATGCACGCCATGTCTTGAAAATTTCATCCGCATCTGAAAAATCGGGTTCAACTTCATCAACAACGCAACCTAAAGACTCAAATGTGCCGCGCGTAGAATTTACAGCTTGAGTCACTTCGGGCTCGTAGGGCAAACCAAGATTAATCCAGGCAACACGGGTCCCTTTGAAATCACGCCCCAGAGGTCGAGCAAACCTACTGCCAGGCTCACCCAGCGATATCGGAGAACGCGGATCAGGTCCCGCGAGAACCGAAAGTGTCAATGCCACATCCGCCACAGTGCGCGCCATGGGTCCATCCACAGAGAGCGTGAACCAACCCAGGTCAACCGGCCATGAAGGGACGCGCCCGGGCGACGGCCTAAGCCCAACAACATTGCAAAACCCGGCCGGGTTGCGGAGTGAACCACCCATGTCGCTTCCATCCGCAATGGGGATCAAACCACAAGCCAAAGCCGAAGCCGCACCGCCGCTACTTCCGCCACTTGTGCGGGTAAGGTCATATGGATTTCTTGTGGGACCAAAAACCGGGTTGAAGGTCTGTGAGCCAGCACCAAACTCGGGCACATTTGTTTTACCAAGAGTGATCGCACCGGCAATCTTGAGGCGTTCAACGATGAGGGAATCGTCCTCTGGAATATGATCACTATAAATAGGCGAACCGTAAGTTGTACGAATTCCGCGTGTGGGCTGCAAGTCTTTATGTGCGACCGGCAGTCCATGCAACGCACCGATGACATCGCCGCGCATTCTTATGGAATCCAGGCGATCCGCCTCAGCCAATGCCTGCTCGGCGACCATTGTCACAATTGCGTTCACCTTGGGGTTGATGCGCTCGATCTGCTGTAAATGAGCGGAAAGGACTTCCCGCGCAGAGATCTCCTTATTGCTCAAAAGGCCGGTCAGTTCAATGGCTGGTAAAAAACAAAGGTCTGTTGTCATAAATTCAGCGTACACCGCGAACTGCCCATGCCCGTGCAACCAGAGGGATCGAACCATCCGGGGCGAAGGGCAACTCTGCACGTATCCGCTCACGTAATGCCGCGCGGCGTTCATCACTTAAAGACATCAAATAACTTGGAGCCGGTCCCTGCCCCCCAAGGAATGGAAACCAATAATCGTCGAAATCTCGGAAAACAGTGGAAACCTCAATGGGACGCACTTCTACATTGTGGAGCTCTGCCGATTCAAAAAGTTGACTAAAAGGATCAGGCTGACAGATGGGAAAACGCCGACCCTGGTCAAGCTCAGACGCGTTTGGGTCCAGTGCTATGGCCGCGTCCCAGAAATGACGTATCATTTGCATCCTGTCCGCGTAATCCCATACGTACGCTCCTACAACACCGCCTGATCGTGTAACACGCGTCATTTCAGCGACAGCGCGGTCAGGTTGAGGGATAAAGTTGAGCACGAGGCCTGATGTAGCCGCGTCAAAAGTTCCAGAGTCATCCATCAGTGCCTCAGCATCCCCCACATCAAACTGGACCCGGCTGTCCTGTGTATGTTCCTGCGCAAAGGTGATAAAGCTCTCGGAGCGATCGATCCCCTTGATTCTAATTGGAATTTCAAATTGAAGAATAGTTTGGCTGAGCACCCCTGTTCCACAACCAACATCCAGCCACTGACTTCCCGCGGGTACCGCCAGCCATTTTAGGAACTCACAGGCGACAAGACGGCTCCAGCGACCAACATACACTTCGTAATCGTCGGCACTTGCCCAGGAATCTTTTGGCTTGGAAGGATTTGAGTTTTCATTCATAAGATAATCCTAAAGCGAACAACTCAATTTACTCTGAACAAGGCGTACGCCATCAGTGATAAATTATAGTGTATTTGTTTTCGAATACGCGCCACTCTCCCATTACCTTCCTTGCGGCTTAGCTCTGCTAACCAAAAACACAAACTGTCTCGTTGAGATCATGTCCGAGACCGTTTTTCAACTCCACACTATAAACGCGACAATATCTCTTTCTTCTTCTCATCATATTCTGTTTGCGTTATTAAATCTTCATCCAACAATTGTTTCAACACTTTCAAGCTCTTAACTGGATCAGTATCTATTTCGTTATCCGCAACTTGGATTTCAGCTTCTTCATCTTCAAGAAAATCGTCGTCATCACCGCCAAAATAAAGATCAAGATCGCACATGCAGCCCGTTTCACTAGCACAACCTATCATCGGCAATTCTGGAATTTCGTCTAAATCAAAAATCTTACCATTGAGCGACAAGCACAAATCGCAAGATTCAATATCGCCATCACGAAAAGTTACTTTAGCATTCTTCGTATACCGATCTTTTCCAGCAGCAATTCTTCGGAAATAAGCATTTCGTATTACATAATTTATCGCACGTCGATTATCACTTACACTTGTTGTGAAATTTTCAGGCAACCAATATTCAGCCTTATCTTCTTTCCAAAGAGTTTTCATACCTGCCGCAGCTTGTATCCATTTCTTGTTTTCAGGTGTCAAACTACCTAAAACCGATGGACACCTTGATACTACAAACTGGAGTTCTTCGACTTCATATGAGTTCGCATTAAAAGCGTACGAGAATTTCTTTTGATAGTTTGAATACACCTTATACGCTTCTTTTGCATTGCCGCTCTTTAGTAATTCAAAGGATTGTCTTTGAGCCACTTCAAGTTCCTGGACTTTTTCATTTTTGCGTTGTTCAAGCAAAGACAAAGCGGTTTCAGAGCATTTCATCACCCTATGTTGCTTAATAATATCTTCTGCTCTGCTGTGATCACCTTCAATTAGTCGGCTAATAAGCTCATTTTTGCTACCTGATTGACGAAGATTACGCTCCTGCAACATCTTTTTTAGATGAACAGCTTGAAGAACTGCTTCAAGGCTCTCTTCTAAACTTGCAGGAACAAGGGCGCCCTCTCGGATAAATCTATCTATTGCGCTTTCGGTCTTCTCCCCCATGTTTTGTTGAATAAATTGCCAACCGAGAACACGGTTTATATCGCGCGGCTTGGAAAACGCCTCAAGCAACTGAATATGAATTGCAGACGCTTTCCAGTTAAAGTTTGAAGGTAATTTGGGCATTTTCATCCTCCGTTTTAGGAACAAATTACTGGTTGGCAAATTTCATCTTATACTAAAATTTTTCCCAAGTTATTGAGGTCTCTGAACACTTGCGTTTTGTATTTTTCGTCTAGCCTATTCTGCTTTATTAGGTTGTGAAAGTACTTTTCAACAACCAATACATCACAATACGGTATTGCTACATTCAAAAAAGCAATGTCGGTAGCATCGTTAGGCTCAATTTTCCTATCCCAATGCTCATTACGACTCACGTTAAGTTCGATCTCGACATTCAATGTTGGTACATTTTCCCAAAAAGCATCAAGTGTTTCAGCACCAATTGAAAAGAGTTCTTCAGGGGTTTTGTTGAAATGGCCCAACGCCTTGGTTATTTCTTGTTCTAGGGCTGTTGCAAGGTGCACTATATAAGCGTGTTTGCGCAATGATTTGTCTAGCCTTCTGACTTTCTTTCGAAATTCCTCTAACCTGCTAACTAAATTGGTGTGGGTTACCTGAAATTCCTGAGTCCAAACGTTAAATTCATCATTATTAAGTTCCATCAAAAAGTCGAATGTCGTCTCTGGTGAAAAAATTCTATCTCGTATTTGCTCAAATTGGTCTTTAGGTAAAGTCACAAAATTTCCGTTCTGATCCTTCATAACATAATTTCCAATTTGATCCTCCATGATAAGACTAATCCCAATTGCACACGGAAATCCATAACCAAACATAGATAGAGTCTTAGGAATTGGTTCATTATATAGTTTTGCTAATGCTCTTTCTAGTTCCCATTGCAGCGTCCTCTCGTGTGGAGAGATAGTAATACCTTGGGATATTTCAGCCATTACCTTTGCCAAACGTTTTCGCCGTTCTATGTCAGGGTCTTTGTTGGTTCCAAAATAATGTTCAAATGATAGAGGGAAGATGGCACTTTTGTTGGAGACTGCTGTCTGAATTTTTTCCAACACATGCTGAAACTTTTGTCCTCTTGGCATTCCATGATATGCGTTTGATAGATCATTCCATTTGTTTTGGTCAAGGTAAACGATAGTTGTTTTTTCTGGAAACACAGTAAACATTATTTCTTCCCCTCCCACCACCCCATCAACTCACTCATCGCCAGACTCAGTGTCGCCTTTTTGTTGGACATCTTCTGGCGGATCAAATAGCGATGGTTGGTAAGAGGCTGTTGCTCCCTTGAATTTTCTTGGTTTAAATTTCCCTGTATCCAACCCACCAAGCCTATCAATTGTGTCTTTGACTTTTTCAACACAATACTCAGCCATTTGTTCACGTACTTGTTGACTCGTGAACCTCAGGATATGCCAACCTTTTGATGTCAAATCGTTGTAACGAATAGAATCCTCTGCACGTTTTTCAGGATGTGAATGCCAGTAGTCGCCATCGGTTTCAACATCAATTTTTCCGTCAATACAATAAACCGCAAAATCAAGGGCGTATTCTCGTCCATTTACTTCGATAAACTCTTGTCGCTCTGCTGGAATTTCTAGGCTTCTAAGTTCAACCCAAAGTGCATCTTCCAATGGACTATCATCATAAAGATCGTTAATTTGCTCTGCAATTTTGAATTTATCAACAGTCGTAGGTATAAAAATAATTCTTCGATGTCGGTAACTAAAAATTGGTGTCGGTAGCGACTGCAAAGGGGATGTGAAAATTTGATGGTAACGATTGTTTGTTTTCTCGCTTATTGGTTCATCTGGGAAAATTTCATATCGGAACACTTGTCGTACTTCTTTTACTCTGGCGACATAGTTTACAGCATAAGCCTCTGCACCAAATTTCTTCGTTTGATAAAAAGCAATCCAGTCAGGTGGAAAGCGGTCTTTGAGCCATTTATCAGCACTTGCGATAGGAATACGATACCAATGACGGTCTCGCAGGTCAGCGAAATCGTTCAGGTTATTAATTATTGCTACTAAAACTTCGCCGCGTTTTGTCATTATTCAAGATTGAACCTAGCAAAATTATAGCCGACGAACCCACTGATAACTGCTCACTGCTCATTACTTTCGCCCTCCCATCACTCCATCAACTCAGACTCGCCAGGCTCGGCCTCGCCTCTCCTTGTCTGCATCATGGCAATAGATCTATTCTACCTTGGGCTACTTTACTGCTAGAGATTAATTATGATGCGTAACGGTTTTATCTTCCTGCCTGCCAACGAAGTAGAAGACAATCAGCAAAACAAAGGCAGCGAGTATTGGAACGAGAAGATTAAAATACCAGGATTCAAGCCCAAGTAAGGTTTGGCCCCATGTAAGCCCCAGATTATTATGCAGCAATCTGGGCAGGAGTCTCTGGTAAAGAAGAGAAGTATTCCATGATGCGATAAATCCCTCTATCAATGCTTCTTTAATGAACCGATCGAGGGGATGATAAGTGGTGGCGCTGGCGATCAGCATTTGGAAAAACGATACAAACCCACAGGCGATCAATAGTAGATGGTATTTTCGGGGCAGGAAAATCAGGAATATCCCGAAAAATGGCAGCACCGGAATGATATGCCGGACCGTGAACGCACTTCCACCCCACCAAATTTTTAAACCTGAAATCGCCAGAAAATATACAAGAATCACCAAAGCAGCAACCACAAATTCTGTGTACCACTTTCTTTCGTGCCGCAGCATAGCCCAGCCGCCGAAGATGGACAGCAGCAAGACAGGGGATTGAAGAAAGATCCCCTGCATGGGGTGGATCGTCATATAAAGCAACGTTTCCGGGTTGGGCCAGCCGATCCCCATGATCCCTTCACTGTGCACCGCCTGGAACTCCGACAAACTCTCGTTTGCATATCCTACTTCCAGAGGAGACCCAAAGCAGATCCAGTTGTAGGAAATAAACATGAGGAAGGGGATCGCGCCTCCTGCGAAGAACCAGCCCACTGTTTTCCAATCCCAGGATAGTTGTTTTGATCGTATCACCCATATCATATAGCCGATTAATATAATCGCGATGATCAACGTCGGGTATTCGGTGAGCACCATGAATCCGATCAGAAGGCCGCTCAGGAATAAACGGTTGGATGTGATCTGGGCGTTGAATTGCCTGACCTCCATCCATAGAAAAAATATTGAAAAAGCCAGGACTGCTGCCAGCGAATGCCCATAGAACGCGCCGCCATACGCGAAGATCGGCGTCCCCAGTGAAATGCATAATGCGATCACGAGTGCGATCCATTTTTCCTTCACGATCCGCAGCGCAAGACTGTAAAACAAAGGAGCCAGAATGGCAGAAGGAATGCTAATAGCCAGGGCTGTGACCAGCATAATAAATAATTCTGTGGATAGTGACTGACCGATCAAGCCGTAGATCGGTAGGTACACCAGCGCGCCCAGCAGGGATGCCCCAGGTGCCTTGTCGGAATAGTAATGCCCATTGACATAAGCTTTATCGATCGTTTCGAGCACACCTTCATGATAAGTGTCTATTGTAAAACGCTTCTCTTCCACGATGGCTTTAACCAGACCGAGACGTGAAGAGATATTTCCATCCAGTGGCTTAATGAAATACCCGTAAAAAGCGAGTGTAATGAGAAAAACAATAAACAGGTTGATCTTATGAAAAGACAAGTTTGTGTCCCTGGTTCTTTGGTATAAGCTACTTCAAACCTTCCCACCACCCCATCAACGCGGAGAGTGCGAGGCTCGGCGTGGCGTCGCCCTGCCTGCCTGAATTCCATGTGATGATCAGTTCGCGCTTAGCGCGCGTAATCCCCACATATAACAAACGCAGGCGTTCCTTCACGTAATCGAGCCGTGAGGCGAACGTGGCAGCGCCCTCCTCATACCAGTCATATTCACTGCTCGACTCGAGCGCGCTCAACTGCGCCAGCGCCTCTGCTTCCAAGTTCAAGCCGCCGCGCAGGAACCACTTTTCTGAAATAAATCGGTCATTCGGCATATTCGACGGGAAGTCATAATTATTGACCGACATCAAATACACCCTGTCCCACTCCAGTCCCTTGGCTTTGTGCATCGTCGTCACCACCACCTTGCCGCGATGCCGCTCAGGGTCAAAGCCGGAATCATCTGATGAGAAGCCGATGAAGCGCCGCTCGTTCTTGGCGATCACCGCCAGCTCAGCTGTCAACTCCGGCAGGCGCCATTCCGGGTGATCATCCGCTACCTGCCTCAATACCAATGCCAGTTTATGCGAGAGCGCCAGATCTGCAGGCTGGGTGAAGACATCCTGCGCAAGCGTCAGCACCAGTTGATCGATCGGAAGCGTGACCGCCTCCAGCCATCTGCGGGCATTGACCCTGAACTCGCTCAACTCCTGGATGACCTGCTCCGGCTCTTCCTCGCTGATAGCTGCCAGCCAGTCGCCACTTATCCCTGCCCCCCTCCGTACGGAAGAAGTGTTTGAAGTGAGAGCGCGCGGCGCTATGAAATTTTCCACATCAACCATCTTGCGCAACAATCTTGTCGCTGTCCCAAGCAACTCGGTATTCGAGTAGCCCGACGTTTCAGCCGGAGGCAAATCGACACCAGTATATTGATCACCAACTGCCTCAGTCTCAATACCCTCCTCGTTATCGTTTGGGACGGCTCGGACCGCAGCTGTCTTCTCTAGTCTCCAGTCTCTTCTGAATACCTGATAGGCCCGCGCCAACTTGGTCGGCGACTGAGGGTCTGCTAGATATGACAGAAGATAATTCAACGCACCGGCCGCCGCGCGCGTGTTCGACGTGGATGCCAGGAATTCAACGACCTCGATCTTTTTCTTTTTGAGCGCTTCGATCACTTCGACTCCGCGCGTATTTCGCGGCACCAGCACCGAGACGGTCTTATCCATATTTTCAGGCAACCATTTCTCAATGGACTTGACCACCGCCTCAGTCTCTTCTTCGGGCGTGTATCTCTTGCTGGCGAAATGGATGGCGGTCTTCTCGTCTGGAGGATTGGGTTGAAGGTCCTCCTGAGGGACAGGTTCAATATACGGCGGCGCGAGAGCCCCCTGCACTTCCGGCGCGGGGTGCTCAGTCATCACCCAGTCGATCAGATGATTCGCCATGTCAATGATGGACTGCTGCGAACGACCAGACTCATTCATATCCACGTGCGCATTGTTGCGAATAAATTCGCGCAGGAGTTCGGGCGATGCAGTTGTGAACGTCTCAAAGATGGCCTGGTTGGGGTCACCCACTCGCACCCAATTGCCGCCCTCACCAGATAACAGACTCAAAATTCTCTCCTGTGAAATACTCGAATCCTGTGCTTCATCCTCAAGGATAAATGGATAGCGCTGGTGCAATCGTTCCAGAAATTCCTCGTCAGTTTCGAGCAGGTCGAGCGCCAGACGGATGAGATCGTCGAAATCCACTGCGCCGCGATAGGCAAGGGCGCGCTGATAGTCGGAATAAACCGCCAGCCCCATCTCTGCCAGGGGAAGCGGAGCCGGCGCACGGTCCAGCAGGAGGCGGATCTTTTCGGGAGTCAGGCGTCTATCTTTTGCCGAACGGATGAATGCCAGCGCGAGGCCCCCGACCATATCGGGAAGCTGTTGTCGGCGGACCCAATCCTGCTTCGAGGCGTCGAGCGCCGGGTCAATGTAATCATCCAAATAATTAGGATGCGCAGACAAAAACGCACTGACCGACTCGCGGCGGATGAAGTCCGCTTCGCGCTCGTCGAGGATGGCGAAACGCTCTTCGAGGCCCACGCGGCCTGGCTTCTCACGGACGATGTCGTGCGCCAGTCCATGCAATGTGCGGACGCGATATTTGTACAGCGCCTGCAGTGGGTTATCGAAAAAGCGTTTGATGCGCGCTTCGAAGTTATCCACCGCCGAGTTGACCAGCGTGACGACGAGCACTTCCTGCTCATCACCAAGCGCGCCGCTTTGTATGATCTGAGCCGCCAGCGCCGAGAGGATGTGAGTTTTGCCCGCACCAGGCACCGCGGCAATACCAAGGCGGCCGCCGTTATAGCGGAGGATCTGTTGTTGGGAGGGACGAGGGGTGAATGGGAGAGTCATATACCGATTATCAAGTGATCACGTGCCCTTGGTTACCATGTGCTGAAGAACTATGCCTACAACTAGGCCTGTAATGGCAAACGCGCCAAAAATTATAAGCCTCCCCAATGAAAACATTGTTGCGGGATTGATAAAGCCTGTTATGAACCATCCCAGCATACCAAAACCTGAAATAAGTCCTAACAATCCTAAAACCCTCAACCGATTGGATAAAGGTGGCTTGTTCCAATCATCATACAATCCATTTGCTTGATTTTGCTGAATCTGTTTAGCGAACCTGATTCTTGAGTGTATTGAATGAACAAACATAGTTATTACTGGAATCAAGAAACTTATAAAACAAATCGACATGCAAAGAATACTAAGAAATATATTGGGCTCTCCATTGATTGTCACCATAATCAATTTCTCTTTTTTATAATGCCATCGAGAGTACTTCGTAATTACTCGCACAGTCGGCTGCTCGCGCCCGTGACTGCCGCGACATTTCAGTATTTCCTGCTGAGAGACACGAAGAGTAAAGTTATTCATATTAATGGTCTCTACAATTTTACACCCAGCAAGAGGATTTTAGAACATTTGAGCACGATTTTACTCACCGACCATATCCGCACGGTGATAAATCACCATGCTATTCGTACGAAGGCGGCTCAAGCCGCCTATGCCGCTTTAGCGGATTTTGTAGGCGTAGCCGTGGGGTTCACCCCATGGCGGGCAATGTCAATTGATACTCTACGTTCGCGCGGACTACCGTTCATCCATTCTCTCCATCGCCGCGATCAACGTTCCTTCCGCATGGTATTGTTTCTGATTATGAATATATCGTACCACCGAAGATAAATTTCTTTCACCAAAACTTAACACCCCATATTCATCCTGCCAGTAAAATTCAAAATCGGGCCTGATAATATGATTGACGTAATGGGCACTATTACCTTTTACATCCCCGATGAATTTCGCTGGTGCAACCTTTGGGGGAATGGAAACGGCAAGATGGACATGATCTTCGATCCCGCCGATTGCATGAACAAATCCATCCATTTTCTGGGCTTTAGCGGCAATAGCGCGGTAAAGTTCAGGTTCAAGGGTGGAGTCAATTAATGGCAACCTATTCTTCGTGCCCCAAATGAAATGATAGTAGAGCTTCCAGTAAGGCATGGATGGATTTTACTCAATAATTTCCAATATTTTTGAATTGGATTATTTTGGTATCTAAACACAAAACAGGGACGGCGCGAGCGGCCGTCCCTGTTCAAATTACTATTTACCGATTACTAATCCCCTTCAGCTTTTTCAATCATTGGCTTATTAGGCTTGCGGTTCATCAGTTTCCACAGAGCCCACAAAATCAGCGCGGGCGGCAGGAGGATGGGCAGGATGACGACGACTAGCCAGATGAGGAAATTCGCGATTCCCTGATAGGCAACCGTGACTGTACCCTTCGCGTCGTTGAACGTTTCGCCAGGCTTCCACGGAATGGGCGTTGCAGTGGGATAAGCTGTCGGAGTCGGCGTGGGTGTCAGAATTGGGAATTCAGGCTCAAAGTTGACCGTGATGGTCGAAAAGGCGGAACGGTCTGAGATGTAATTCATCTGTCCTTTGATCTGCTCGATTTGTGCTTCGATGTTTGCCAGTTCCTGATTGATGCGCAGGGCTTCATCTACAGTTTTGGCATCCGTGAGGAATTCCTGGATGCGAGCGCGCGTGGCTTCGAGATTAGTCAATTGTGATTGCAGGTCTACATATTGCTCGGTTACATCTTCGCCTGAGGCAGTTTCATCCAGCACACGGATCGATAATTCGCGCATGCGCGTGAGGGCACGCTCGAATTGATCGACAGGGATACCGAGGGTGATAGTGGCATACATCAGATTATTACCATAGTAATCCTGATACCAGATGCGCGAGCTGACGAGGTATCCGCCTAGGTCAGAGATGATCTGAGTGGAACGATTGACAGCGACTTCCGTATCCTTGACGAGCAAGCGGACGTCCGCATTCTTGATGATTTTACGATTGGTGTTTTGTATAACCGTATTATCCCCCGACCCCGATGGATTCCCGATTTCAAATGCCGCCATGGTGGGAGCTGGCTGAAGCAAAGCATCGGCGGATTTTGGAAGGGCCTCCCCATCGACTGAGCTTTCCGCAGATTGCTCGACTGCACCAAATTCATCAAAACCGATGGCGGGTGCTTCAACAGCAGCAGGTGCTTCTGTGGCGGCTGGCGCACCTCCGCATGCGGCCAGCACAATCATTGCGACGATAACAGACAAGATGAATAGAACGGATCGAGATTTCATTTTTTCCTCCGGGTGAATGGATTTTTATTTGGCGTTAATGAATTGACGAAGAGGAAAAAATAAAGTTCCCCAAACCCTCACCCTGTCCTCTCCCCGCTTCGACTGCAGGTCGGCAAACACGACCCTCCACTCAGCGCGAATGGGAGAGGGATTGAGGGTGAGGGTTACGATTTACTTTAGAACAACATCCACTTTCACTACCCCTGCCCTGTCATGCTTCGCAAGCAACTTCACTTTTGAACCTTTCTTTGCCTTTACCACCCATTCCACTTTGACTCGGTCCAATGTGCTCTCAGCGAGTTCATCTGTAAATGCAGGTTTGTAGGCGCGGCCTTCGAGTTCGCCAAGTTCTTCGCGCTCCTTGCCAGATTCCAATGAGGCGCCTTTTGGCAAAGTGATCTCCGCGATCACGCCGCGCGTCACTTTTCTTTCCAATGCTTTCTTCGTCACATAACTCGAAAGCCAGCCTTCGTTCTGGATAACAAGCCGGATGCGGAATGAATCAGCTCCAAGTGAGGTAACGCTGGCTTCCCGCAGAGCAAGTTTCGGCGAGATGAGAGCGTGCCACACAATCCAATCCGGGAACGGGCTGATTTCCTTTTCCAAAAATTCAGGCGGCACGTTCGTCCACATGTGCAAAAAGTCCCAGCCGCCCAGTTCGAGCTTCCCCAGCTGCGGATGTTCGAACGGATACCAGTTCACATATCCCCAGCCGTTCAAAACTTCGTCGTTCCACTTGAGCAATTTGAGATCATCTTCCACCGGATGCTCGCGATACCACTCAATATATTTGAAGTTCTCGATGCCTGCCTGTTTCATCGGGCTCCAAAACTCGACGGTCCACGAAAAGACTCCCCTATGCTCGTACGACCACTCATCGAACGCGCCAGTGATGACCTGCTTGGGATGGTATTGGAAATCGCGGTGTGTGGAAATGTGCGGATATCCTGTGATCTCGGTCCCCTTCGCGCCGATCTTTTGAAATGTCCACAAATCTTCGGTATTCTGCTCGTCATCCGGCCGGACGCTGAAGCCGCGTAATAAAACTCCGCTCATCGTGTGGAAGGAAATGGCGCCGGTAATATTTTTGTGATCGATCACAAAATTCACAAGATTGCGCGCCTCTGATTCACTGGTCGGGTACGCTCCCGCGCCAAACTGATCAACTTCCGCGCGCCAGTTTGCAGGGAAGTTGCGATTCAAATCCAGGCTTTCTTTTGGCCTGCGCACATTGATCGTGACGCCATCGTAATTCTTCACCAAGCCTTCAGGCAAAATCCGGTAATACTTTCCACCGGTTTCGATCGGGTCGCGTCGAATCATTAATCGCGCGTCATCGGGGTGAACCTTCCACGCGCCATTCGCATCTTCGATCCGCATTTGCAAAATACGCCCGTCGCCATCGATATCCTCCCAGGCAGTCAGGCCGTCAATCGGGTCCTCAGAATACGGATATGGTTTCGTCACAGAGCGGATTTCTTTTGGCCGATCTGCCAGTGCCCATTCCGCGCCGTCAGGATTGACGCGCGGTGCGATGTAAAACGCGCGTGTATCCAATGCACGTTTGACGTTTTCATCTGATTCATATCCCGATACCAATGACTGGATGAGATATAACGCGGCAGTGGATCCCGTCACTTCGGATGCATGCAGATTGCCGTCCACCCACAACGCGGGCTTGTCCGCGTCACTCCCGGACTTGAAGTCCGTCGCCGTTATCAACCACACATCACGCCCCTCATAGCTCTTCCCGATCGACTCCAACCGGATCAGATTCGGGTATTCTTTTGCATAGGCCTTCAACAGACGCGTAAGTTCGTCATAGCGATAGAATTTGTCGAAACGTATTTTTGGCATAGTGGCTCCCTCGAATAAGATGATTTATTCCAATAGTTCTTCAATTTGCTGGCAATGCACATCTTCGTGCAATGCCATTCTTCGCGTCTGGCTAAAAACAGTGTGTTCGCTGTGCTTTATGATCGCCGCACGTGACCAATCTTCAAAAGACAAGTTATTCAATACATTCAATAGATTCTTCCGTTGTATCCGAAAAGCCTGAAACGATTCATGAAAAAGCAGGTCCGGATAATTCGTCTTCTTTATCCATTGGCGCGGATGGCGATATGGTAGGGTTGGTTTATCTTGAGCGAGCATGGCTTCGATACTACCTCCCCATACATCTGCACAGGAACGTAGATGCGCGAGAATGTCGTTCACAGACCATGCCTTTTCGTCAGGTTTGTATTGCAAACGTACGTCATCAAATCCCTGGGCGGCTTTTGTCAAACGGCGAGAGGTATCAGAAAGGAGACCGAGATATTTTTCTATCTCATCGGGAGTAATGTTCATCAGGGTTCGGTAAAGAAAACAACTGGCTCTTTTGCCCAGCCTTCCAGCACGGATTTGATGACAAGTTTCGCCAGATCAGAGGGGTAAATATTTTGATGTTTCGCTAGGTCTTCAACTTGCATCCAGATCGGAATATAGATGCCTTCCTGTGGATGATCTGGATCGGCATCGGTAAACTCTTCGCCAGTTCCAGTGCCAAACTCACCACTGACTCTATCCACTAAAAAATAAAAATGTTTACTACTACTACTACGCCCAAAATGGAATTCAGCCACCTTCTGCTTGATGGCGACCTGGACACCCAACTCCTCCATCGCTTCACGAATGGCACCCTGCTCAGGAGATTCGCCTTCATCCACGCCGCCGCCGGGGAAAACGAAATAATCCAACCCCGCGCGGTGACGTTCGATCAGCGCGACTTTGTTATCTTCGATGAGGATGATGCCAGCACGGGTTCGCATGAAATTCTCAGAGTTAGGATATCCGGTTCAAGTGTACGAGAGCAAAAAACAATGAACTAACGTGCAATGATTGAAGGAGTTCCCCGTTTCTTACCATCAGGATTGCTTCATCCAAAGGAATTGGATACACTTCGATCTCTTCAATTTCATCCAAAGCTTGGCTGCCGACCCTCTTGGCATCTAATGCGACATATGCATACATCAAATTTGTGTGACTGGCCGGATTTGGCGAGACTCTCCCGATCTCAATAATATTGTCGCTACTATAGCCTGTTTCTTCCAGCAATTCTCTTTTTGCCGCGGTGATTGGCTCCTCATCTTCATCCACGGCACCGCCTGGCAGCTCCCAGATAATTTTCTGCGCGCCGTGGCGATATTGTTTGATTAGTAGTACCTCTTGTCGCTTCGTCAGCGCAACAATTGTTACCCAAGTTCCATATTCTAAAATGAGGGGCTCAATAATCTTCCCATTTGATGTTTCACATTTGTCAATCCGAACATTGTTCCGCAGGTAATTTGATTCCAGGATTTTCCATGGCGTGATCGTCATAATCTTCCCTCGGTGAACACTAAGTATCGTTATCCTAGTTTACGACTTTCACTTTTGATCCATTTAACTGCAACGACTCCACCGCCGCGAACGTGGACTTGGTCACGCCGATCAACTGCTCATAGGGTATCAGTGGTTCGCCTCCTTCACGAATAGACTTGGTGAAGGCTTTCCATTCACTTACCCAGCCTTTGTCCTGTGTACCTTTGATCTCTTTTTTCTTGCCATCTTTGATCATTTGAAGTGAAGCAAAATCATCCAGCACCGCGACTTTGCCGCCGCAAAACACTTTGACGCGTTCTTTGGGAACGGATTTGTCCCCGTTGGCGAGATAATCCACCACGCCGATCGAGCCATCCGGGAATGTAAATGTCATCGAGACATTGTCTTCGCGATATTTGCTGTTATCGGGCAGCGCGTGTGCACTTACTGAGACAGGGGACGCACCAACGAGGAAGGTGATGAAGTCCACGAAGTGGCAGGCTTCGCCGATGATGCGTCCGCCACCGATTTCGGGATCATGAGTCCAGTGGTTCAAGGGAAGATAACCTGCATTGACGCGATAGTGGGTGTACAGAGGTTCATTTCGATGAAAGAGGAAAGAGGAAAGAGTTTTTGCGAGAGGCGAGAAGCGACGATTGAAGCCGACGGTCATTAGCGATTGGCTGTCAGCTTCTAGCTGTTTGCTGATGGCTGAAAGCTGAACGCTATTGATAGCCAACGGTTTTTCAACGAAGACATGTTTGCCAGCTTTTAAGGCTCTGACGACGAGTTCAGCATGTGAGTCATGCCGAGTAAGAATCGCTACGGTGTTAATGTTTGGGTCGTGGATGATCTCATCATCTGAAGAAGAAGCATATTTGAAGCCGAATTTTTTGCCTGAGTGTTGAGCGTGGAGTCCACCAGAGGAGGCGATACCAACCAATTCAATGTCACCTGCCTTTTTGATAGCAGGGAGTAATATGGCATTCGCAAAGTTGCCGGCACCCAGAACCCCTAACGTTAGAACGTTAGAAGGTTTAAACGTTGGAACTTTGAACCTGACAATTTTTGAATTTTCCACCTTTCCAGCACTTTCAGGATAAGTGAGTAATACACCTAAAAAAGATTCTTTCTTCTTGCCAGTAATCACATCATAGGCCTGAGTCGCTTTTTCGATCGGGAAGCGGTGTGTGATCAATGGCTTTACTTTTAGTTTGTCCTTTGCCATCAAATCGACTACGGCCTCGAAGTTGCGGCCCTCCGTCCAGCGGATATAACCGAGCGGATAATCGTTACCGTTTTCTTCGTAGGATGAATCGTAACGGCCCGGGCCATAGGAACGCGAGTTGATAAATGACAATTCCTTTTCGTAATAGATTTTACGCGGAATGTCCAACCCAACTGCGCCCGTTGCAACGACGCGTGCCCGGTCGCGGGCAATGACGCCCGCCAATTCAACGGGATCATTCGAAGATGTGTCGGCGCAGATCAGGATAACGTCGAAGCCGCGGCTGGCAGTGAACGCAGCAGATGCGTCAATGGCTTTTTCGCGGTGCACAGCTTCCAGCGCGAAAGAAGAAGCGAGGGCGATCCGATCAGCGTCAAGGTCAATGCCTAGAACATTGCATCCCGCAGCAGTCGCGATCTGAGCAGCTAACAACCCCACCAATCCCAAACCGATGACCGCCACACTTTCACCGATCTGCGGCTCAGCCAAACGGAATCCATGTAAGGCAATGGCGCCCAGTGTTGTGAAGGCGGCAGATTCGAAATCCACGTTGTCCGGAATCGGTGTCAATAAATTGCGCGGCACAACTGCGTATTCGGCGTGAACGGCAAAGCCACCGCCCGCGCAAGCCACACGCTGACCTACTTTGAAACCCTGCACATTATTTCCAAGCGCAACAATCGTGCCCGCGGATGAATAACCCAACGCCATCGGCTGGTCGAGTCGGCTCAATGCAGATTGCGCGGTGTTGAGCAAACCTTCGCGGCGCGCCTTATCGATGACCTGTTTGACAAGGTCAGGGCGCGAGCGCGCCTTACCGACCAGACTCTTCTCCGCGAATTCGACAACCATGCGCTCAGTTCCCGCAGATACAAGGCTTGCCTCCGTTTTGACAAGTGCCTGCCCCTCACGAGGGGTTGGAATGGGAACATCCTCAACGATGGATTTTCCGTTTTTGATGTTTTGGAGGAGTTGCTTCATAGGAGATAGAGAGTAGATGATTAGAAATTAGAGAACAGTTTCTTTGATTTCAGTAGAATGTTCAAAGGCTCAGTAAATTAGGGCACAGGATCTTCCTGAATAGAATAATTTTCTCCAGGTTCAGTTGCACCTTGTTTGCTTTTCTTAAGGAAGGCAATATATCCAGTAAGCATTTTATCAATTTCTTCCCCTTCAGATTCAAATTGTTTGTAAAGCGCATTGGGAATGTGTTTCGTCTCAAAAGCAAAAACCAGGTGACTCAGAGTCTCTTCCAATGAACCGCGAGCCAAATAACAAAATCGGACGTTGTCTTGATAATAAGACCTGCCATATCCTTCTGCAATATTCGCTGAGATGCTAAGTGATGATCGCCTAAGTTGCTGGTTTAGGTTCCATTTTTCTTCGGGAGGGAGTAAGGGTAATCTCTGTTCGTAGATTTTAAGGGCAAAGTCTTTTGCTTTTACCCAAACTTTCAGCCGTTTTAATCCCTGCACACTCACTTTAACCTCCAACTGATCTCTATTCGCTACTCTCTAATTTCTGCAATTGAGGAGTATACACCAAGTGGAATGTTATAATTTGAAAATATGTCACTCCGGGTGTGGCTTTTGGGAGAATGACAAGAAAAGATCAAGGAGAATTTCCGTGTCTGATTCACGTGTTCAAAAGTTCGCAAAAGTTTTGGTCGAGCATTCCGCCCGCATTGTACCCGGCGACCGCGTCCTGATCGAAGCGACGACCGCCGCTGAGCCGCTGGTGCGCGAGTTATATATTCAGATCCTTGAAAAAGGTGGGCATCCTCATCCGATGGTTTCGTTCCCAGGCATGGTTCCATTCATTCAGGATGACCTGTATCTGACTTACGCAAATGATACGCAGCTCGATTTTGTCCCCACGTTTTACAAGACTGCTTATGATCATTTCGAGAGCCGTATCCGTATTCATTCCGCAACCAATACGCGCGCAACCACCAACCTGGATCCGGCAAAATCGCAGCGGCGCGGCAAGGCAACCAGCACAATCACCGAAGCCCAAATGCGGCGCGGCGCAGAGGGCACGTTCAAATGGGTGACCACCCTCTACCCTACTGACGCCTATGCCCAGGATGCAGGCATGAGCCTCAAAGAATATGAAGACTTCGTTTTCAATGCTGTCCATGCTCATGAAGATGACCCAATCTCATTTTGGAAGAGTACAGCGGCTGGTCAGCAAAAAGCGATCGATTTCCTGAAAGACAAGAGCCAGATCATCATGCGCGGGCCGAATGTGGAACTGACACTATCCATCAAAGGCCGCAAGTTCATGAATTCCACAGGTCTGTATAACATGCCAGATGGCGAAATATTTTCCGGACCTGTTGAGGATTCGGTGAACGGTTGGGTAAGATTCACCTACCCAGCTATTTATCAGGGCGTGGCTGTTGAAGGCGCCGAGTTGACTTTCAACCGGGGCCGGGTGGAGAGAGCCCAGGCTGAAAAGAATCAGGACTATTTGATCAAGATGCTTGAGTCAGACGAAGGCGCGCGGCATGTCGGCGAATACGCGATCGGCACAAACTTCGACATCAATAAATTCACAGGCAATATTCTATTCGATGAAAAAATCGGTGGCACATTCCACATGGCGCTGGGCGCGGGATACCCTGAAACAGGGTCACACAATAAATCTGCCATCCATTGGGATATGATCTGCGATTTGCGCACAGATTCCGAGATCCTTGTGGATGGTGAGCTGTTATATAAGAATGGGCAGTTTGTGTTTGATGGGAAGTAATTGGGAAACAGGTACACAAGTAGATAAGTAAACAAGAGAGCCTCAGAAATAATCCGAAGGCTCTCTTGTTTTGATTTTTTAATAAAACCCTATCGATTGATCGATCCTGCGCGCGTATTCGTCAATGCCGCCCTGCACACTGAATATATTCTTCCAGCCTTGTTGTGCCAGCCAGGCTGTGACCTGTGCGCTGCGGTTGCCGTGATGACACAACACATAGATGACCGCTTCCTGATCCTTGACATTATCTGGCAGGGCATTCAATCCCTCATTTGCCAACCGACTCATTGGTGTGACTAATAAACGGTCATCCGTGATTCTGGCATAGTCCAGCTCGACAGGCTCGCGCACGTCCAACAGGATGAAAGGATCTTGAGATTTTAATTTCTCGGAAAGGTCAGTCACAGTGATTTCGGGGATCATATTTACTTCTTCCTCGCTCTACTCACTTTAGCAGCAGCGGGCGACGATAATGCCTTTACGTATAACTTTTCGACGTATTCCTTCACCATGCGCCGCGTGGAGAATTGCGGAATGTTGGTCTTCAACGAGCCTTTCACGCGCGTGATCCATTGGTGAGGTATTTCCTTCGGGTCGCGGTCGTAGAACAATGGAATGATCTCTTTTTCAAGAGTGGAGTAGAGACTTTCGGCATCCTGCTCATCCTGAATACTCTGTGAAGGCAATTCCCTATCTTCTCCAATCGACCAGCCGTTGACGCCATTATAGGCTTCGCGCCACCAGCCATCCAACACCGAGAAGTTCAAAGCGCCGTTGAGCGCAGCTTTCATTCCAGATGTTCCGCTTGCCTCCAATGGGCGACGCGGGGTATTCAGCCACACGTCCACGCCCTGGACGAGGTAACGAGCCAGATTCATCTCATAATCTTCGATAAAGACGATGCGCCCAGCCATTTCCGCGCGCTTGACCTGACGATACACCTGCTGGATTAATTGTTTGCCCGGCTCATCGGCAGGATGCGCCTTGCCCGCAAAGATAATTTGGACGGGCATATTCGGACGATTGATAATATTTAGCAAGCGTTCAACATCTGACAGTACCAGGCTGGCGCGTTTATAAGTGGCAAAACGACGCGCAAAGCCAATCGTCAATGCGTAGGGGTTGATCAGAATACCCGAGGATACAACCTGCACAGGGTGGAATCCGCCGTGTTTCCAGCGGTCGCGCACACGCTCACGCATGTAAAAAGCCAGCTTACGTTTGAGATGCTGGCGCACTTCCCATAATTCGAAGTCGGGGATCTCATCGACCTTCGCCCACAGTTCAGGTTCATCGAGATGCTCAAGCCAGTTCTTGCCGAGATACAAATCCAGCAATAAGCGCAGACGGCGCGCCATCCAGTTGGAAACATGCACACCGTTGGTGACATGTGTGATCGGCACATCATCTTCAGGCTTGTCCTTCCAGAGGAAATGCCACATCTTGCGAGAGACATGACCATGCAATTCAGAGACTGCATTGCGTCCATTGGAATTTCGCAAGGCAAGAATACCCATACTGAACATTTCACCCTGTGGCATTTGATGGCGTGCAACATCGAAGAACTGATCGCGCGTCGCTTTGAGTTGCGGCCAGAATGCCGCCAGATATTTTTCGATCAGCCAAAGCGGGAACTCATCATTGCCAGCAGCGACAGGTGTATGTGTTGTGAAAACATTTTGTGCGCGTGTTTTTTCAAGTGCGTTCTCGAAGGTGTCCCCTGCTTCAACTAATTCACGTGCGCGCTCAAGAGTGAGGAAGGCGGCGTGGCCCTCGTTCATGTGCCAGACAGATGGGTTGTATCCCAGC
>JAXIPJ010000435.1:0-2422 GCA_045402985.1 Anaerolineales bacterium | reverse complement strand
ATAAAGCATGAAGGTAGCGATGAACAACATCAAAGCTTCAATGCTGAAGACGACGAGATAGCCGCTCAATGCCGCGCCTGTTACCTGAGTCACCACGTCGCGCACTACGCCACCAAGGACGGATCCCGTTAAGCGAGAGAGAGCGTTCGAGAATCCCCAGGCGCCGATGTAAAGCCCAACATGCTCAGTGACGGTGAGATCAAACATCAGCGAAAGATTCGCAACGGTGGAGAGTCCAGTACCAAGGCCCAGCAAGGTCACACCAGTATAAAAGATATCTTTATTGAGCATCAATCCACTGATGACAATGACGACAAAGCCAAGCAGGGCACCAGTATTCCCAAACTGTGCGATGCGGCGTTTGGAAACGCGTCCTTCAAGAAAGCCTGCAACCAGGATGGCGATCAGAACGAACGTCCCCCAAATGGATGTGATACGAGTCGTTTGCGTCACGGTCATCCCAAAAGCTTCGGCGCCGAATGGTTCAAGCAGAACATCCTGGCCCAGAATGGCAGCCAGCAACAAGAGCAGATAGATAAAGAATGTGCGCGCGACAGGATTCGCTGTAATGGCGTCTGTCATTTGTTTGATGGAATAGGATGAGGCGTGTGGACTTAAGTCCGTAGACTTGCTTGAGCGTGGTTCCAATTTGATGAGACCGAGCAGGCCTAAAGTCAGGGCTGAGACGGCTACATATCCGAATGCGCGTATTAATGCTTCGGGCGTGTAAGGGTCCACCATGCGGGCCACGCCGATCGCTGTCACAATAATGGAGACGATCATCATGAACCACATTGTGGCGATAGTTTTGCCGCGTCCGTTCTCGCCCGAGAGTTCGGATGCGAGTGAGAGATATGAAACCGCTGAAAGGTTGTAGCCCATGCCCCAGGCGCCAAACGCAAGAATCCCAACGAACAGGCCAAGTGCCAAGTTATCAGCCATCAGGAACGCGACATGTGGTGAGACGATCAACCCGAGCACGCAGAGAATGAGACCCGCGAAAATGTAGGGCGTGCGCCGCAAACCGAAGATGGGATGACGGTCTGAATAATAGCCAATGGCGACTTGAATGGGAGAAAATAAATATGGAAGCGATGCCAGAATCGCAACGAGAGTGGCGGAGATGGCAAGTTCCTTGATCATCACGCGGTTAAGCGTGCTGTTGATGGGAACGAGGGTCATTGCGACCGCGACGTGGATGAGTCCGAGTTGAAAGCGTTTGAGGAACATATTCATCTAATAAGGAATCAAGGCATCTAGATATGCCCTGTTGGAGGTGAATTGTACTTTTTCGCACCAAAAAATCAATGTAGATTTATGCAGGTTTTTATGGAGTCGTTATTGATAATTCAATAATGGCCTGCTTGAGTTCCTTTACGACTCCATAGCCGAATTTGCCAGTTTGCGCGAGGTTGAGGATATTCTATGTTTCCTGATCCCTTCTGCCAGGTAGTAGCTTCCGATCACAAAGACTACAGCGAACAACTGCAAGCCCAAGCCTTGCCAGGTGGGGTAAATGCCAAACCATGTACCGAGCCAGTAGGGAAAATCCAACCATCGAATCACGTGAATTGGAAGCCAGCCCACCACTTGCAGAACATGGGTTGTACTCCCAACCATCTGCATAAGAACCGAACCAATCAAGACCCCTGTAACGACCAGTATCTTCATATAAGGCAGGTTCTTCTGCAAGCGGAAAGTGATCATGCCCACAAGCACAATGGCAAGCGAGGCAAGTGCTACGCCAATCAGGACAATCGAAGAGCTAGCCTCCAACACAAGTGCCTGGAGAAAAAGAACAACTTCAAATCCCTCACGGTAGACGCTGGTAAAGCCGAGTGTGATCAGCCCCAGCCACAACCCTGTCTCTTTGTTAAGCAAACGCCGTTTCTGTGAATGGAAGTTTGCCAGCCAACTGGTCCAATACATATTGTGAAAAAACCAGTTCATGATCAGGAGCAGCATGGCAATGGCGATCAGCGAAACAACCGCCTCAAGTTTTTCTCCGTAACGCGCCAGTGACTGAAGAATGCCATGCGCTAACAGCCACGTCAATATAGTAGTGATGAGAGCCACGATCACGCCAAGCCACATGGGCCTTCGATATTTGCGCTCATCTGCTGATTTCAAACTGCTCATCAATGAAGCAAGGATTACCACCGCCTCCAGGCCTTCACGAAAGACGATGATGCCTGCATTCATCGCAATCGCGGCCGGCGCAGTGTTTTTGCCGATCTCTGTCTCAGCCTCTGCCAGAGACAAATCCAGTTGGGCGCGTGTGGCTTTGATCTCTGAACGCGGCGCGCGATTTTTTATGAGATATGCCAGTCCTTTATTTTCACCCTGACCATTCCAGAAAAATTCCTCCAGTTGCAATTTCAACTGTGGGGCAAACACCATCAACCTGGCTTCAGGTCCCGTT
>JAXIPJ010000249.1:0-3634 GCA_045402985.1 Anaerolineales bacterium | reverse complement strand
AAATACGTTGGTTGTCGCCATTGTGAAGGCAATGTTTGCACGTCTGAATCATTGTGCTATTTGGCGCGCTACTACAGAACAAGGAGGCCGAAATCGTTTGCCGCGAATTGGTAAAAGATCCGCGCGTTCGCAGGTGATGGGATCGTTTCTTTCGCTGTGGTTTTACTCGCAACGACACAGGAAAGTATAATTAACTCATGTCGCGTATTTGTATTGTTCCTCGCGTAGACGGACTCGCCGGCGTTGCCTCTTTTCGACTCAAGTTTGAAGATGGACTCCGCCTGCGTGGTGTGGACGTAACACACGACCCATCACAGCCAGCGGATGCCATCCTCGTTCTGGCAGGGACCCGGCACCTGCTCCCATTAAGGAAGGCGCGCGCAGCTGGCACGCGCATCGTACAACGTCTCGACGGCCTCAATTGGGTACAGCGCGTTCGATGGGCAGGGTTGCGCTACACCTTTCGCGCCATATATGGAAATGCCAATCTCTCGTTCATCCGCGCAAGATTTGCTGAGCATGTAATTTATCAGAGTCAATTCATCAAAGGCTGGTGGGAGAATTGGTACAGCGTAGCACGTGTTCCTTCATCAGTGATCCTGAATGGAGTTGACCTGAGTGGATATACACCCAATGGTCTGCATGAACGTCCATCCAGTCACTATCGTCTCCTGGTCGTGGAGGGAAGCCTGGCTGGCGGCCTGGACTCAGGGCTGTATAATGCTATAAATCTTGCCAGTGCTCTCTCACAAAAATACAAAATCGAGCTGCTTGTTGTGGGTCGTGTGGACGGGCGTACGCAAAACAAATTTAACCGCCAGACCGCCTTTCGAATCAAATTCATGAACACGGTCCCTCGCGAGCACATTCCATGGCTGATGCGATCTGCACACCTTTTATTTTCTGCAGAAGTAAATCCGCCATGTCCCAATTCAGTTATTGAAGCGCTGGCGTGCGGATTGCCCGTAATAGGCTTTGACACTGGCTCGCTTTATGAGATCATTCAAGGAGGCGCGGGCCGACTTGTACCTTATGGAGGAGATCCATGGAAGTTGCAAAAACCTGATATCCAAGCGCTGGCAACCGCTGCGGTGGAAGTTTTGGAAGAGCAGACGCGCTTTCGCAATTCCGCGCGTGACCGTGCTGAAACTGTATTTGGCCTAGATAAAATGGTGGATGAATATCTCAAGGTTTTGCTGGGTTAGGAGGCACAATGTCCAACGATGAAATCGTCATGTTTCTGAAAAAACATCTGCAATCGATTCAGGATAACGACACACAAACTTATGCTGAAACAACCGCTGGGGATCTGACACTTTACGAATGGTGGATTACACCTCATCGTATTGACGGTCTGCCCTTCCATGAATTTATGATGACATCCAATTCAGAACGCGGCACAGTTTTTGGCGCAGAGGGCAAAGGAAAATCTGTCACGCGCTTTGATCTATCCAACCTGCACATTCAAAACTATGGCGATACTGCCATCGCAAGTTATACATTGCTCATTAGCACTGCCTCACCTGAGGGTGTAAAAGTTGCATCACATAATGAAAGCCGCGTGCTGGTGAAACATAGCGACATATGGAAGGTCGTCCACGTGCACAAGTCCCCTGCATGGCAGGCGCCGCACATGCCCGTATGATGCGCTTTCCTGGCAAACTCGCGCTCCAACAACGCGTATTTCCACTTTATCGCGCGCCATTCTTCGACCTGCTCGCCTCCGCCTGCGAAAACGGGATGAGTCTGTTCACAGGTTTGCCGCGTCCGGCAGAAGGAATCACAGTCGCAAAACAATTACAGATTACCAATTACAAACTGGGGGAGAATATTCATTTGTTGGGTGGAAACTTTTATTTATGTTATCAACGCAGATTAATAACTTGGCTAAGAGAACAAAATCCCGATGCGCTAATTGTCGAGGCCAATCCGCGCTACCTTTCCACAGGTTCTGCTGTCAAGTGGATGCATGGAAGAAACAAGCCTGTCATCGGATGGGGATTAGGCTCCCCGTCCCTTTCTCGACCTTTAGCTGGCCTGCGTCAAACCAGCCGACTCTCATTCCTCAAGCAATTCGACGCGCTCATCGCCTACAGTCAGCGAGGCGCGGACGAGTATGCCTATCTCGGGTTTCCACGCGAGAAGATATTTGTAGCACATAATTCAGTCTCACCCGCGCCATCGTCGCCTCTTCCATCTCGACCTGTGACATTTGACTTTCGACCAAGTATCTTATTTGTTGGCCGCCTACAAGCCCGCAAACGTGTGGACCTTCTCCTGCGCGCGTGTTCCAAACTGGAATCGAAACCGCGACTTGTAATCATCGGAGATGGGCCTGAACGCAATACACTGGAGTCACTTGCAAAGGAAATCTACCCGTCTGCAGAATTTATCGGAGCCAGGCATGGGGCTGAGCTAAAACCCTATTTCACGGAAGCAGACCTCTTCGTCCTGCCTGGAACGGGCGGACTAGCCGTCCAGGAAGCGATGAGTTCCGGACTTCCCGTTATCGTTGCCCAAGGGGATGGCACACAGGATGACTTAATCCGCAAAGAGAACGGCTGGCAGATCCCGCCCAATGATTTCGACGCGTTGGTCCTAACAATAAAAGACGCGCTGCATCAGAGAGCGCGTCTGCGGAAGATGGGAGAAGAGTCTTATCGAATTGTCGCCGAAGAGCCGTATAAATCCCCTTACTTTAAGCTGGTCTGTCCGAATCCGCATATCTACTATATTTTGAACATCACAGGTTTTTTGCAGAATATTCTTATCTATAATAATATGGAAGAGG
Source organism: Anaerolineales bacterium (assembly GCA_045402985.1). Lineage (GTDB taxonomy): Bacteria > Chloroflexota > Anaerolineae > Anaerolineales > Villigracilaceae > Defluviilinea. The sequence goes on along the minus strand of JAXIPJ010000249.1, from coordinate 843 downwards.
CGGTCAATTCATTTGCGGGTTAGGGTGTTCAATGCCATCAAAAAAACCTCAACCATCTTTTCGATGTTGATCTCTTCGGCGACAATTCGATAAGACTCTTCACCCATCTTTCGCAGATGTGTTACATCCGATAGCGCGTCTTTTATTGTGAGCACCAACGCCTCGAAGTCATTGGGCCGGATCTGCCAGCCGTTCTCTGGACGCACCAGATCATCCTGCGTACCATCTCCCTGCGCGACGATCACGGGCAGCCCGTAACTCATTGCCTCCTGGACGGCGAGTCCGCCGGTTCCAGGCAGGACGAAGAGGTCTGCTTCCATGCAATAAGCTTTTAGCTCAGCCCCATGCCTGGCTCCGATAAATTCTGCCGACGGATAGATCTCCTTTGCAAGCGACTCAAGCGAAGCGCGTTCTGGTCCATCGCCACTGATGACGAGACGAGATTTCAATTCCAGTTGGGAACAGGCGCGCAGTAAAAGGTCCACGCGTTTGCGGGCCTGAAGACGTCCAACAAATAAAATGCTTGGTCGAATGTCAAATGTCGAAGGCCGATGCGGGAGAGGCGATGATGGCGCGGGAGAAACGGAGTTATGCGCTACAAATATCTTTTCGCCTGGAAAGCCGAGTTGAGCATATTCGTCCGCGCCGCGTTGACTGTAGGAGATCAGCGCGTCGAATTGCCTCAGGAATGAGAGTCGGCACGTTTGACGGAATCCGGCCACCCCCCCTTCGCTTCGCCCCCATTTTCTTAGAAAATGGGGGGGACTGAGAGGGGGGGAGCCTAATCCCCATCCGATGACTGGCCTGTTCCGTTCATGCATCCACTTTATAGCAGAAGTTGTA
>JAXIPJ010000152.1:0-7575 GCA_045402985.1 Anaerolineales bacterium | reverse complement strand
CTCCATGAGAAGACGCCTCGGATAAAAGTTGGGCCATCGGAATGCCTTCATCGACAAAGATACGGATGAAACCTTCCGGCTCTGCCATCGCCAGCGCGTCACTCAGCAACTGCGCGGCCTTGTCCTTCTCATTATTCGCATGGTGAGCAACGGCCTGTAGAATCATCACCTTGAGCTGTTCATCCTGCCAACCTTTTGCTTCCACGTGTCGGCGCCAGACTTCCAGCCCTGCGAGCGCCGTGGACGAGTCGCCTTGCGCCAGGTGCACCCTGGCCCGGCTAAGTGGGAGCTCATACATCTGGGCCAGATGAGCGGCAGTTGCCGGATTATCTTGTCTAAGAAGGGTAAGCACTTGTGCAGCAGCCACCTCAGGAATCCGATGTACGAAGTTATTCTGGCGCACGGACTGGTCAACCTTTGCCAATACATCAGCCGCGCCGTCTACATCTCCCTGCGCCAGTTTCAAGCGGGCAAGAAACACCTCACAGACAATGAATCGGTCAATAACACTTTCATATTGCCGCGCGAGGTGGAGGCTCTGTCTCCCATGCTGTTCAGCGATATCCAGGTCGTTCCATTCGTAGAACACCCGAGCCAAGCCAAGATGCGCTTCGTGGATAATCTGTTGCGGCTTATCTCCTGCCCACTGTAGAACGCGTCGATAGGTCTCAGCTGCCTGATAGAGCTGGTTGTCTAATTCCTGAACATTGCCCAGGCCGATCGTCGCCAATATGGTGGTGAAGATATCCCCAGACGCCTGGCTGAGAGATATGGCTTCCATATAGGCCTGGCGAGCCGCGGCACGGTCTCCCTGGAGAAAGTGGGCATACCCAAGCGTCCAGAAAGGAGTGGTGCGGACAGCCGGATTTTCAGGGGGCAGATATTCCAGGGCGCGGAGCGACTGAGTAAGCATAGCTTCTACGTCATACCGGGTGAGGGCCAATACAGCTCGGGCGGCGGCAATCCGTCCAAGCCAGGTTCGAGTCTTGTTATCTGCCTGGCTGCCTTGTAAAACGGCGGTTAAGGTAGCCTCAGCAGCGTTTAGTTTCTCTTCTACGCCGATGGTTTGGCCGTTAACCAACAACAATGCGGCATGCCTCCACCACAACCAGGGCCTGGCATTCATCACGGCCGCTGGCAGCGACTCCAGCCAGTTCAGGATAGGAACCACACCGCCACTAAGATGCAGGGGAATACCCTTTCCATCGATCAGCCGCTCGGCGCGCTCAACATCATTGGCGGCGGCAGCATGATGAAACGCTTCGAGCTGAAGTCCATTGTCTTCATACCACTGACTGGCACGGATGTGCAATTCTTTCACGCGATTTTCTATATCCCCTGTCCCTGAGGGTGAGGCGCTGCTTTGGTGCAGTCGCTGCCGCAGCAGATCAGCAAAGAGATGGTGATAACGGTACCAACGCCGCTCGTTGTCCAACGGGATGATGAACAAGTTAGAGTGTTCGAGATATTCCAGGGTTTCCTGCCCGGAAGCAGATGAGTCGAGCAAAACAGCATCACAGAGGGGACCGCACATGCGGTCGAGGATGGATGTGCGCAACAAGAAAGTTTGAACGCTCTCGGACTGCTGTTGCAGGACTTCTTCGACCAGATAGTCCATTACGAAATGGTGGCTGCCGGTGAAAGATTCAATGAAATTGGCAGTGTCTTGATGTCCCTGCATGGAAAGCGCGGCTAATTGCAAGCCGGCAATCCAGCCTTCAGTGCGGGTTTCCAGGGCAGCGATGTCTTCTGTTGAGAGCTTTAGACCCATCACCCGGTTGAGAAATTCTGCGGCTTCAGAGAGGGTAAAACGCAAGTCGGCGGCGCGCAGCTCGGTCAATTGACCCTGGGCGCGTAACCGGGCCAGGGGTAGATTTGGATCCTCACGTGTGGCGATGACCAGGTGCATCTGTGGTGACAGGTGTTCGAGCAGAAAGGTAAGGGCATTATGAACTGACTTGGCATCAATCATATGGAAGTCGTCAAAGACGAGGATAAAATTGTCTGGTACAGTGGTGATATCATTAAGCAAGGCGGTCAGAATGGATTCGATGGGTGGCGACTGAGGAGCCTGGAGGATATGCAGCACCCCTTCTCCAATATTCGCCACAATGCTCTGCAAAGCAGAGACAAGGTAAGCCAGAAAGCGTGCAGGGTCGTTATCCCCCTCGTCTAGTGACAGCCAGGCAACCCGATTTACGACAACTGCATTTGCGTGCGGTGCAAGTGTTCCAGATTTGCGATTTTTATTTTTGTTTTGTTTCGTAGCATCCAATCGTAAATTGTCCACCCATTCGCTGACCAGTGTAGTTTTGCCAAACCCTGCAGGGGCAGAGATGAGGGTCACGCCTGACGTGCGATGCAGACCCTCGTTCAGCCGCTCGATCAGGCGGGGGCGGCTGACAACTTTAGGCCGAGGCGGAGGGATATAAAGTTTCGTGGCTAAGATCGGCGCAGACATGGAGCAATTATAAGACACACACCCCAAAATTCAAAAAGCGGCAAAACACCTTCTCTCAGCGGCAGAGGGGGAGTCGCCCCGACTAAAAACCGTCATAAGCTGGGTGAGGGTGTTTTTAATAGACTTGGAAGAAAGAACTTCCGCTTCGATCACGTTGATACCGGGATGAGCGCATTTGTGACTTGTCCATAGCTCCAACCATCAAGGTCTGGAGGAGTCACTCCCTGAGCACTCATCATGCTATTGATCTGCTCGCGGTGTTCGGTCGCATGGTTAATGATCTGAACCATGAGCACCCAGGGTTCCACGTAGAAGTTGTCCCTCGTTTGGAGTTGAGCTTTCAGAGCTTTTTGTTCATCTCTCGCGAGCGCCAGCAACCCTTCTCCGCTTTTGCCTGCGGACTCCTGTAGCTCGGCAAATGCTACGGTAGGGGCGTCGAGCCTCTCTTCCAGTGGCAGGGTCAGGGTTCTCAGGTAACCTTGTTGTGAACTGACAAGATGTACCAGGGTGCGGCGAATGGTCCCTTTCGTAACCGACTGCGGTTCAGCATCGAGTTGCTCATCACTCAGAGCGTAGCAAGCCTGAATGATTTGCATGTTCGCCCAATTGTTGTGCTCAAATAGCTTCTCGAGAAAATTCTCGGTCATCAAGATACTCCTTTTTGGCGCAGCTTAATATTTTTTCTTATCAGTTCTTTTTAGATTTTCAGTGACTCTGAATTTAACAATTTTGGTTATCAATTTCAGCGGCATAGGTTTGTCCAATGGGAATTTCAATGTGCCTTGGCCCGTTTCATAAACCGACAGATCCTCTTTGAATTCTGCGTTTCCTCTGGGCGCACCATAAAACGCAATATGAGTTTTCCACCCGGCAAAGTAAACCAAATATTTACCATTCAGGGTGAAGGTTGGCATTTGATAACTGATTTTTTCCTCTGCATTAGGCGCCGCGGTTTTTATTGTCGCCCGTACTTGTTTCATTATTTTTTGTATGTCTTTGGGGAAAGATGCAATATACTCATCAATTGAATTAAAGCCAGCTTTTTTGCTTTTCATGATTCTCCTTTTTATCTAGTGCCCATTCGGTAGGCAAACGCCCAACGCAGGGAGATGTACGGTTTTAGGTCTCAGCTCTCGAATATTGACCCTTAATGCGCGACTTTGCGGAATATAGGAGCAACACAGAGTAGGTTTTGTGAAATCCTAACAATGCTTGGAAGCCGAATCCAAGTGACGATTCTCCTGTTTTCGAGTTTCGAATTGGAACGACCGCAGACCCGAAATACAAACGTGTTCGAGCACCGCTAACCGTGCTCACAGGGATTACCATCAGCCAGGACCGGGTGCGCCCTTGAAAATCACACATCAATATTTCGTTTTCGCTTCTGTCCTCTACATACCATGCTGCAAACTTTTCAATATCGCCCTCAGCCAATTGTCTCGCCTGAGTGTCTGTTGAAGATTTTGAGACTGTCCATTTTAGGATGAACCGTTCTACCTTGAAGAGTAGAGTCGTATAGAATGCAAAGACAAACTCACGGAAAGATATCCGCCCAGAAATTTCCGTTGCGTAACAATCCGTGTAAGTCCCGTCCGTCGAGTATTTAGCCAGCAGCGCATTGGCTGGAACTTTGCATTTCTCAATCGAAAACATACTTACTCCGTTCATGGGATAATGTTATAGAGATTATACGTTGATACTCATCACAGGTGCAGCCGGTAAAACAGGCAGGATTTTGATCAAGGCGCTCTCGAAGGTCGAGAGCGTATGCGCGTTCGTTCATCGCGAAGAACATGTTTCGATCCTAAAGTCTTTGGGTGCGGAGAAAGTCATTGTCGGTGACATGCACGATGAATCTGTAGTCCGTTTCGCCATGCAGGGCGCGCGGAGTATCTATCACATCTGCCCAAATATGAATCCTGATGAAGTGGCAATTGGTAAGTTGGTAATTGATGAAGCACGGAATGCAAGAGTTGAACATTTTGTCTATCATTCCGTGTTGCATCCGCAAGCCGAGAAGATGAATCATCATTGGCAAAAGTTACGCGTCGAAGAAATGATCTTCGAGTCAGGACTTCCATTCACCATCCTGCAACCTGCGCCATATATGCAAAATCTGCTGGCGGGCTGGAAGAACATTGTTGAAGATGGCGTGTTGCATATTCCATATTCTGTAAACTCCAAATTCAGTTTCGTTGACCTTGAAAATGTCGCTGAAGCTGCGTCAATTGTGTTGACCGAACCTAATCACATCAATGCGACGTACGAACTTGCTGGCAATATGCCATTGTCCCATGTTGAGGTTGCAGAGGTTTTTAGCCGCGTGTTGAATCGTGATGTGCGGGCCGAGCGAGAAGCGACTAGAGACTGGAGATTGCGCATGGTAGGGATGAGTGAGTACGCGCTAAAGAATCTGGTCAAGATGTTCGAGTATTATGATCAGCAGGGACTGGTGGGAAATCCGAACGTGTTGAGGTGGATTTTGAAGAGAGAACCGATAACGCTGGAAACATTTGTTGGAAGAATGGTGCAGGGAAATGATGCTATACTTTTCCAATAACAGACACATGGAAACAAGAACAATTGATTTATCCTGGCTTTGTTTAGTTATTCCAATGGGAATAATAGTCATCATCGCTATTTTAGGTACGCGTTCTAAGCTTCGCTACGCCAGGCGAATTCTGGAGGCTCAAGCTAGAGGTGCTTTTGATGATATGAATACTCCAAAACAGAAACCCCAATTTCGTCGGCTGACATTGATGGCGCTTATTGGAATCATTGGCGCAATGGGTTCTTTGGCAATACTTATACTTCGACGTTTTGTCATGACTCAAATTCCGTAGAAGCTATTCTTGTGATACTTGGTGTGTTCGTAGCTATTATCGCAGTTGCAGGGCTCTTAATGCAGAGAGAAATTGATCGTAGATTGTAATTGGATAAATTATATGATGGAATGTAATGCAATTTATTAATACGCTCTCCACTACTCCTGATGTAAACAATTGGCTGGCAAACTCGCGCCATCCATGCATTTTGCACATCTTTGACCACGCCTGCAATTTGATCAACGAGCGCAGAGAAGTTTTGTCCATCGTCACTCCACAAATTGGGAACGGTCCATTCAACCTTGTGATTGAAGATGATGTTTTGTTTTCCGATCATCTTAATCTCGAGTCTCCAGTCTCTGTTTTCCCAAATCAACTCAATTTTGGAGATTTGACCATCCACACAACGGACGCGAAGCTCTGGTCGCCACATCCTGACTGGGAAACGTTGCATGCCAGGAGAGATGATATTCTCAGTCAACTGATGTCATTGCGACTAAGCAACCCACTCGCCAATTTAGAAATTGCTTCCCGAAGGCTCGCAATGACGTTACCTCAATTACCAATTACCAATTACCAATCTCAAGTCTCCAATATCCAATCCTCCAATTCTCTAATCTCTGCGCTTGCAAACGCTGATCCTTCATCCTCCATCGCTGCCGCTCAGAAACTTGCAGGTTTAGGCATGGGTCTCACCCCTGCAGGCGATGACTTTATTCTTGGCGCGGTCCTCGCATCGTGGATCATTCATCCGCCTGAAATTGCACGAGTCCTTGCTAAAGAAGTAACGGATGTCGCCGCGCCGTTGACGACCTCACTTTCGGCCTCATGGCTGAAGTCCGCGGGGAAGGGGGAAGCAGCAATTTTGTGGCATAATTTTTTCGATGATTTGATTTCTGCGAATGAAACAGCTATTCAAGTGTCAATAGATAAAATACTTTCTGTAGGTGAGACTTCAGGAGCCGACGCGCTGGCGGGGTTCATCAGCTTGTTTGTGTTTTGGTCGGTTGAGGCGCGTACCTTAGATGGATGAGTATCCAAAAATCCGTGCGGTAATCTTCGACATGGATGGCGTACTTGTTGATTCAGAGCCGCTCATTAATGCTGCCGCGGCTGCCATGTTCAAGGAAAAAGGATTGTTCGTGCAACCGGATGACTTTTTGCCTTTTGTGGGCGCAGGCGAAGATCGTTATATCGGCGGCGTCGCAGAGCATTATGACTTTCCGCTGGATTTGCCTGTGGCCAAACGCAGAACTTATGAGATCTATCTCGACCTCGTTCCGTCGAGGCTTGAAGCATTCCCAGGAGTGCTTGACCTGGTGCATGTATGCCGCGTAGCAGGTTTACTTATGGCGGTAGCCTCAAGTGCTGATGAGATCAAAGTTCATGCAAATCTGCAAAAGATCGGGTTACCAATTAAGTTTTGGGATGCAGTCGTGTGGGGAGAAGATGTGAAGAACAAAAAACCTGCCCCGGATATTTTCCTGTCAGCTGCAGAAAAGCTTGGAGTGAAGCCAGCGGCATGTGTAGCCGTTGAGGACGCGGTGAATGGTGTGCAGGCTGCGCATTCAGCTGGGATGCGTTGTATCGCGGTCACACATACCTTTCCAGCGGATCGATTGCGCGAAGCAAACCTGGTAAGAGAAAAAATATCTGATGTGCTGCTGTCAGATTTGGCCCCGCACCTGGCAAAAGGTTGATTTCTTCTGCGGGGAAGCAATCAGCTTATAAGTAGATGGTTGAAGAGTAGACACACAAGCGGGATTTGTTGGCGCTATCATGTATTGGGGGGAGCTGGCAAGTAAAATCAGTTGATTTCCCTCTTGACAAAATAGAACAAGCATTCTAGAATAGGGCGTTGACATATTCCGATATCGGAATATAATAAAGTCATGGCACGCACACCAACAACACATGACCCGTTCAACGCCGTGGCCGAACCCAAGAGACGACAAGTCCTTGCAGTCATTGGAACAGAAGAATTATCAGTCAATGAGATCGTTAATTTACTAGGATGGCCGCAGCCAATGGTGTCGAAACACCTCGGGGTGTTGAAGCAGGTTGGGCTGGTAAGCGAGAGGCGGGTGGGTCGTCAACGAATGTATCGAGTCAACGCGGAACGACTCAGGCCCATTTTTGACTGGGTCACACCGTTTGAGCAGTTTTGGAACGAACGTTTTGATCGTCTCGACAAAGTTTTACAGGAAATTCAAAAAAAGGAGAAATCACATGCCATCAAAAAATAAAACAACCATCACGGCAGAGCCAGGCAAACAGGATCTCTTCATC
>JAXIPJ010000199.1:0-3909 GCA_045402985.1 Anaerolineales bacterium | reverse complement strand
GAGGAATTAGGCCAACTGAGCGTTATAAATATTGCACAGCATATTACCAGCATGGAAGTATGGCACGAGCGGGTCGAACTCATAAGCAAAAAAGGTGGATTGATCTTTGATTCCATCTATCAGCGAAAAGATGGAGCGATGTTCCCGGTTGAGGTCAGCGCGCGTATGTTGGATTACGGCGATAAAACGATAATGGTGGCACTCGTTCGTGACATCACCGAGCGCAAACAGACGGAAGAAATTATTCGGCAATCTGAGGATAAATACCGGGCTCTTGCCGAGCATATTCCAGCTGTGGCTTATACTGACCTTGCTTATGGTTCTGGTGAGACCATATATATTAGCCCGTACGTGCAGAACATGCTCGGGTATTCAGTGCAGGATTGGATTTCCAACCCGGACTTATGCAACGATTTGATCCACCCTGAAGATCGCGAGCTTATGTTCACAGAGCGCGACAAAGCTGAACTAAGTGGACGGTTCACCCTCGATTATCGTTATATTGCCAGAGACGGTCATGTTGTCTGGGTGCGGGACGAGGCAATCCTCCTGAAAGATGAGGCAGGAAAACCGGAATTCTGGCAGGGTGTAATGATGGACATCACTGCCCAGAAACATGCTGAAGAAGCTTTGCGCGAAAGCGAAGTGCGTTTCCGAAAGGTCTTTGATTCCAGCCCGGTTGCAATCTGCATTACTACACTGGAGGGTGGACGCCTGCTCGATGCAAACCCTGCCTATTGGGAACTATCTGGATACGACCCCATGACAGATATAGGGAAGGACTATATTGAGCTCAAGATGTGGGATAACCCACCAGACCGCGCTCAATTTGTGGAGAAAATAAAACAAAATCGCTCAGTCTATAATCCCGATTATGAGTTCATAGATACCAGGCGGAATCAAAAATCCGCTATTGCACTTTATGAAATTATTCAGATCGGCGAAGAGGAATGCATACTCTCCATGTTCTATGATATGAGTGTCCAGAAACAGACTATGCAGGCTTTAAGACAAAGTGAAATGCGCGTCCGCGCTCTGCTTGAAGCCATGCCCGACATGATCTTTGAACTTTCAACAGACGGTGTATTCGTGGATTTTATTCCCTCACCAGACTCTGAGACGCTCCTGCCGCCACAGGATTTCCTGGGTCGAAATATCCGGGAGATCATGCCATCTGAAGTAGCTTCCTCAGCTCTATTTGCCATTCAGCGCGCACACGAAACAGGGCAACTGCATGCTTTTGGATATCAGTTGCCAATTGGGGGTGAGACGCGCAGTTATGAAGCGCGCGTCATGGCACTGCCTGGCAAAAATGTTATCGCCATTGTGCGCGAGGTAACACTTCAAAAACAACTGGAGAAGGATCGCGAAGATCTGATCAACGAACTTGAAATCAAGAACGCCGAGTCTGAGACTTTGCGAGAAAGCCTTGCCAGCATTGTCGGTACATTTGAGTTTACAGAAATTATCAATCGAATCCTTGGCCAGATCAAGCGCGTGGTCCCATACGACACGGCCTCCGTATGGAGGGTGGATGGTAAGCAACAGATACTGATCGGGGGAGTGGGTCTCGCACCCGAGTTGATTGCTGGAACCATGCTCACGATTAATGAAAACAACTCGGCGCATCCCCTCATTGTGGGCGAGCTTCCATATATATTGAATAATAATGTGCAGGAGGAACTGATCGATTTTCAGAATCCACGGGATGCTTATGTCAATTCATGGCTAGCAGTACCGCTTAAGACCAGAGGCAAGATCATAGGATTGATCGCACTGGACGGCAGGCAGAAAGATCAATTAAATACGCATCATGCTGAAATGGCGGTGACATTTGCAAATCAGGTTGCGATCGCCCTGGAGAACGCTAGTCTCTTTTATGAATTACATGTTGAATTGGAAGCCAGGAAGGATCTCATCGCTGAATTGGAGTCGAAAAACGCTGAAGCAGAGACCCTGCGCGAAAGCGCCGCGATCGTAGCGGCAACGCTTGAAAAGACTGAAGCTATAGACCGCATTCTCGAACAACTCGAACGAGTTGTTCCATATAACAGCGCCTCCGTTCAACTGATGCATGGGAATTTCCTTGAGATCGTTGGAGGACGCGGCCTTTCTCACGAGGTAACTCATGTGGGCATGAGATTTAAGATTGATAACAGTGAGCCTTCCTACCCCGTGCTCAAAGAAGAAGTGCCATACGTCTTATACGCTGATGTTCAGGAGTATGTGTCTAACTTCGATAAAGCTCCACATAATCAGATCCATGCCTGGCTGGCTGTTCCCTTGAAGGTGAAGGGAAATGTGATTGGCATTATCGCTTTGGATGGAAATCAGGTTCGACAGTTCTCTGAAAAACATGCTCACCTGGTTGTAACTTATGCCAACCAGGTGGCTATTGCCCTGGAAAATGCTCGCCTATTCTCGGACCTGCAAGTGGAGCTGGTTGCCCGAAAGGAGCTCATCGCTGAGTTGGAATCCAAGAATGCGGAACTTGAGCGCTTTACCTATACGGTCTCACATGATTTGAAGTCGCCTCTGTTTACAATACGCGGCTTCCTTGGTTATTTGGAACAGGATTCGCTTTCAGGGAATCAGGAGCGGCTGAAATCTGACATTCAACGCATTTCCGATGCCACGGATAAGATGCAGCGCCTGCTCAACGAACTGCTCGAACTTTCGCGAATTGGCCGGCTGATGAATGAAGCCCAGCCGATTCGATTTGGTGAACTGGCGCGGGAAGTCGTGGAAATAGTTCAGGGACGAATCTCGGAGCACGGGGTCACAGTGCATATTGAGAGTGACCTGCCGACCGTGTTTGGTGACAGGCAAAGATTGGTGGAGGTTTTGCAGAACCTGGTGGATAATGCCGCAAAGTTTATGGGAGATCAAAAGGATCCACGCATTGAGATCGGTCAGCAGGGCGATGACGCGGAGCATAGCATGCCCATTCTGTATGTAAGAGATAATGGTATAGGCATTCAGCCTGAACACTACGAGCGCGTCTTCGGGTTATTCAACAAGCTGGACCCGCTGGTGGATGGCACGGGGATTGGCCTCGCCATCGTGAAGAGAATCGTCGAAGTACACGGAGGCAGGATCTGGGTCCAGAGTGAAGCGGGGATGGGGTCCACTTTCTATTTCACGCTTCCAGTGCAGCCGTAATCTGATTCCGTTATATAATATCTCATCTCACTGGAGGAGGACTCACCATGAAACGTGCAGTTAGTATCAGCATTGGTTCATCCAAACGAAACAAGGCTGTGGAAGTGACCCTGTTGGGCGAAAAAGTCAGTATCGAACGGATTGGCACGGATGGAGATATGGAGGCTGCCGCGTTGAAATTCAAGGAACTCGATGGCACAGTGGATGCCTTCGGTGTGGGTGGTGGCGACTTGAGCGTGCTGGTGGATGGGAAAAAGTATGAATTCCACTCTGTGAAACCGATGGTGCGTTTCATTAAGAAAACCCCGGTGGTAGATGGTTCTGGTCTGAGAAATACTCTTGAAAAGAAAGCCGCGCCGTTCATCCTTGAAAAGCTTGGCGATTACATCAATAAGATGGGTAAGACAGCCATGATCATGACTGGCTCTGACCGCTGGGGGCTGACGAGCTCCTTTTTGGATGCGGGGTTTAAGTGCACTTTTGGTGATTTTCTGTTTTCATTGGAGATGCCCATTCCATTGCACACCGCTAAACAGATCAAGTTCGCGGCTGCCATGTTAATGCCGATTGCCCTCCGCCTGCCCTTTCATTGGATTTACCCGGTTGGCGAAAAGCAGGAAGAGCGCAAGCCCAAATATCCTCAATATTTCAAAGCGGTCACTGTTGTTGCCGGAGACTGTCATTACATCAAGCGCTACATGCCTGACGATATGAAAGGCAAGATCGTCGTTACCAATACCACAACTC
>JAXIPJ010000096.1:0-13813 GCA_045402985.1 Anaerolineales bacterium | reverse complement strand
CCCTTGTGGATGATTCCGATGCGCGTCGCGAGTCTGTCCACCTCCGTCAGGATATGACTTGACATAAAGATGGTCACTCCCTTTTCATTTGCGAGCGACTCTAACAAGGCGCGGATCTCAACGACGCCGGCGGGGTCGAGTCCGTTGGCGGGTTCGTCGAGGATCAATAATTCTGGTTCATGCAATAAGGCACGCGCCAGCCCAAGGCGTTGGAAATTGCCGCTCGAAAGCGTGCCAGCTTTTCGGTCCGCGTAGGAGGCGAGTGAAAGTCCATCCATAATTCGGGCTGTTGCATTTGAATCGGATATCCCATGCAGACGCCGCGCGATCTCCAGATTTTCACGCACGGTCAATTCGGGATAAGCCGATGGCGTCTCGACAAGATGACCTACCTTATCCCACGGCCCGCCTCCATTTGGACCGACAGCCTGCCCCAGCACTTTGACATTTCCCCCACTCGGACGGATCATACCCAGCAGCGCGCGGATCGTAGTGGTCTTACCCGCTCCGTTGAGACCGAGAAAACCATAGATCTCGCCAGCGCCAACGCGCAGATCAATGGAGTCCACTGCGCGCACATCGCTGAAGACCTTGGTTAGTTGATTCGTTTCGATGGCAAAGGACATGTTTGAAGTGTACCGCAAATAAAATTATGGAGGATTGGGCTCGAAATTAAGATCCTAATGGTTCGCGTCTTTGTAACCAGGTCGCAGGGATTTCAGATGCGGATAGAGCAACAATACCACCAACAATTGCACAAGTTGTGTCCAAATCGCCCAATCCTTTTACTGTCCACCAGAGCGCAGCTTCGTAGTTATCCAGGTGATAAGCCGCGCTCCATAGACAAAATGGAACAGTATCTTGCGCGGATATTTCCGTACCACTGCCCAATTCTCGCATCGCGTCAATTAAAGCATCTGAGGGAATCTGCATTGCCAGATTCAAACGGGATTTTGTAATACCTTCCGGCACATATGGAATTACTGCTCTCATAAAATCCTGTCCCGTTGGGTAAGGTCTGTTTGTGGCCACCGCCGCGGCGACAGCAACTGCGATTGCCCCGGCTTTCCCTTCAATATGAGCATGAGTGACCTCTGCGGATAGCTTTGCTTCACTTGTCGCTCTGTTGAGGTCGTTATAGAAGAATCCGCCAATCGGAGCGGCGCGCATCGCAGCTCCATTTCCATAGGAACCACTTCCGAACAATTTCGGGGACATTTCCCGCCAGTTGGCCCCCGTTGCAATATCACCCAGTAAGCGGTGTGCGCCTCCGCCGTAGCCACGATCAGGTTCTTTCATATATCTTCGTGCAAAAGCATTTGCCAGCGCATCCTGGTCAATTCGCTCATAAGTTTTGAGAATCTCCACGATGGACAAAGCCATATGTGTGTCGTCTGTCCATTGCCATGTTGTCTGTGGCAAATCTTCAAATTTGGTTTCAAAAGGGGACCGGCGAAAGAATAGTTCACCAAAGGCATCGCCAACCGATAGACCTTCAAGGCTTTTCATAGCGTTTGCAAGCGCAATATTTATTTCCACACCTATCTCCCAAACAAAAACTAATTGGTGAGAGCTTTTATTTTATTCATCAATTCATCCACGCCGAACGGCTTGGTAATGTAATCTTTTGCTCCCATCTCGATGGCTTTATCCTTACTTTCACGGTCATCTCTGGCGCTGACGATGACGATGGGTATTTTTGCAAATTCCGGGTCGTTGTGCAGCAGATCGCAAAGTTCGAATCCGGTCAGACCTGGCATCATTAGATCCAGCGTGATCAGATCTGGGTGGACGGTATTTGCCACCTCGATCGCCTTCGTGCTGTCATTGACAGTCGTCGGCTGATGACCTCCCATACTGACCAGGGCTTTCATTAATTCAGTGATGCTGACATCATCATCTACGATCAAGATTTTTGGCATGACAATTTACTCCCGAAGTTTTTTGCTTTATGAGATGGTTTTATCTTACAGGTATTGCTTGGATAATACAATGGCAGATTCGAGTCAAAAGGCGATCATTATCCCACCAACAGCATATCCACTGCATTGACCAATTCTCTCAAATTGCTCACCTTCAACTAAACTGCCTTCGTCACGTAAACACTCATCGGGTTGCTCTTGCCTTTCAGCGTTAACTGGCGTTTTTGCAACCCCTCGAAATTCAAGTCAGGGACATAAGCATCTTCACTAATGAGGATTTCTCCCGTTGCGGCTGAGGAGGACAATCGCGCAGCAACATTAGGAGGATCGCCTAGAACAGCAATATCCACAGCGTGTTCGTATGATCCCACCGAACCGAGGAATGCCACTCCAGTGTGGACGCCCACTCCGATTGGAAGCCAGGGCCCATCCGAACTGCCATGACCCGTTTCGCGCAATAATTCCTTTGCGGCGTGGATTGCCTTGCCGCGATGATTTGCTCCCGCAAAGCCGGGAACGTATAAGCCGATAACTTGATCGCCTACCAGGCGATTTAACAGAGCATCCGAGCGAACGAAAACCTCGTTTGCAACTGCGAAGAAACGACTTATCAATTTGCTGTACGCCATGGGACTCATGCTCGCAGCCAGCGGAGTTGAACCGCGCACATCTGCAAAAAGCATCGTCAATTCAATTTCAGTCCCGCCGAGATTCTGGTGAGTAAATCCGTAGCATTGATTGCAAAGTTGTGGCGTCAAACTGGAGGGTCCCTTGCCGATCATCCGGACAATCGCCCCACCAATTCCATGATACGGTCCGTTGCAAAACTTGCAACGCGGACCGTTCGGAATCAGGCGAAAGATACTTCGCAGTTGTCGCGCAGGCAGAGCAGGATCTACGCCGGTCAGGACTCCGCGCCACCATTCTTCGGGTGTTAGATTTTTTGACATAACAAGTTCAATTATACTGCTTCGAATTTTCCATACGCAGCATGATCACTGAGATACAACCAGGTTATTTACGTGGTAAGCAATGTATCCACCGCGCCGACCAACTCCCTCAAATTGCTCACCTTCAACACATTACTGCATAACGGCGCGTATTTAGGCATGTCGCTGTCACCGTGCCACAGGAGCGGGGGTTCGGGATTCAGCCAGATGGTCCGCGCGGCGCGGCGGCTCATCAGCGAGAAAATGTCGAGACGCGGGTCGTTGTAGTTATTGCGTCCATCCCCGACGATGATGAGAGTTGTCTGGCCGTTGAGCGTATCCAGATATTCCTTGTTGAAATCGTTGAGCGACCAGCCGAGGTCGGTGTTGTAGTGTCCGCTGGGCATGCGCCACAAAACGGAGGTGATCGCCCGGTCCGCATCTGAGCCGTTGAAGTCATCCGAAATATATTCGAGATGGTCAATGAACGCGAACGCATGCGTCTTGCGGACCTGTCCCTGCAATGCAAAAAGAAAACTCAACATCAACTCGGAGCAAAATCGCATGGATGTGCTGATATCGCAAATGACCACAAGTTTCGGCTTGCGTGTTTTATCGCGATAATGGATCTCCATCGGCACCCCATGGTACTTGAGATTTTTTCGGATGGTTGTCTTCGGGTCAAGCTGCCCACTCTTGGCGCGTTTTTGACGCAGTGCAATGCGAGTACGCAGCATGGCAGCGAGTCGTTGCACTTCGCGTTGCAGGACCTTTTTATCAGAATCAGATAACGCATCGAATGGACGGTTCATTAAATTATCCGCGCCGTCAGAGGGCGGTTGCTCGCTCATGTTCTCAGCTATGCGTTCGCCCGCGAACTGCTCGATCTGTTGCTGCATCCCCTGCAGGTTCTGCCGAATTTGCTCTCGCAGTTGCTCCAAGCGTTCCTTGCTCATACCCATCTGCTGGAGTTGCTCCATCAACTCGCGCATCGCTTCACGGACTTCCGGGAATTCCAGCGCGCGCATCATCCGTTGTGCCATCCAATTTTGATAGCGGAGATCGTCGGTTTCGTTCAACCCGACCATATCCCCCAACGCTTCCAATTCAGACTTGGTGAGCGGCTCGCCGTTCATCAGGCGTTCCATACGCTGACGCAGACTCTGCGCGAACTGACGCAACGCGTCCGCGAACATTTGCGCCTCTTCGGGCGTCATATCGTCCATGGGGTTTCCGCCCATCATCGGCGGTTGACCAGTGCCGAAGAAGAGCGGAAACAGCTTATCGAAAATGGGAAGGTCGCGCAGGTCCTTGATGAGGGTTGCGCGCAATGACAAGCGAAAATGTTCGCGGTCCTGGATACCCATCAGATCCACGGCGGAGAAAGCCTCGGCACTTTCCGCAAGCGATACGCGTACCCCACTTGCACGCAACGCAGCGATTAATTGTAAGATGCGAGATTCCATAATTCAATCATCCTTGTAGGGGCACAGCGAGTCAATCACTCGTCAAGACATGAAACCGTTTCGCCGTGCCTCTACACAAATTCAATTCGCCAATTCTTTCCTCAAATCCTCATACGAACTCAAACCAATCTTCGATGTAATCTCATTTTGCCAAAGGATATCCAATTCCTTTTTAATCTCAACAGGTACAATCTCTTTTGACTCTCCCACTTTTCCATTTCTCACCTTATTTAATCGTCCATCCAGCGGCATTCGCATCGCCGCGCTGCGTGCCTTACGGATGATGTGGTCTTCAAATTGATCCTTGTGCTGCTGCATAAATTTGATATCCGATTGCCTGAGAACAATTTCCCTTAGTTCTTCATCTAGGGGAATATCGATAAAATCTGCCACTCTTTCTATGGTGCGCGGCAGGTTTTCTTTCATGTTTTCGTAACAGAACGGCAAAACTTCCTCGTCATTTCGGCGATTCCAGAAGGCAATGATATGCTTATGGATATCGTGCGCAGGAATGAAGTCTTGGCGTGCAAACTCTTTCAGGCTGATGGCACCCTTTTCGAAAAACATACCTTCCATAAAATGATAATCTGAAAGGAGCGCATCGCAGGGATCGCGCACGATGACGATATATTTGCCACCCTTCGGCACTTCATCCAATGTGCTGTGAGTCTTAAACGCGCGTGGATAAGTGACTTGCGGTGCATATATGTCAATGCCCATATCGTAAGCCATATTAATCCACGGCACGACGCGAGTGATCTCATCGAAGTCCATCGAGCCGCGGGTTCGCAAGCCGTGAACGATCTGCTGCATCCAGGTAGTCCCGCACTTTGGCGGCGTCACGATGAAGACGTCTGTGGGATCAGGCTTATAGTCCAAGCCCTGCTGCCATCCTGCCGGCGTCGCAAAATGTTTGAAGCGTTCATGCATTTCCTGTATCGTTGTTGGGCGTTTGAAGTTTTCTTTGTTTATCATTTCTCGTTACCACTAAATTGTTTGCAAGCCGTGTTGCTATTAATTCCCGGAAAATCTTCCAAACTCATCGGGCCTCTGTCTTGGGGGAGGCGGGGGATTGATGTATTGCCTCTTCGCCTTCTGCAGATCCGCCTCATGCTTCAACAGGATCGAAACTGTATCCTCCAACGTGCTCTTGTCAAGATTTTTCGCATTGAGCGCGACGAGCGCATTTGCCCAATCCAGTGTCTCACTGATGGATGGCGACTTGCGCATATCTCCTTTTCGCAGCTTCTGAACGAACTCCACAGCCTGTTGCGCAAGTTTAGGATTCAAGTCTGGCACTTTCAGGCGGACAACCGCCAGTTCTTCCTGGACGGTTGGATAATTAATAAACAGATACAAACAGCGTCGCTTCAGCGCTTCAGAAAGTTCGCGCGTGTTATTGGACGTCAGCACAACGATCGGTCTGTGCTTCGCTGTCAGTGTTCCCAATTCGGGCACCGATACTTGAAAGTCGCTTAGCACTTCGAGCAGGAAGGCTTCGAATTCCGCGTCGGCGCGGTCAATTTCGTCGATGAGCAATACAGTTGGCTGTTCACTCAGGATGGCTTTCAATAAAGGTCGCTGCAGCAGAAAACGACTTGAGAAGAAAACATCCTCTTCTTTAGCTAATTTATCCGCGGCTTCAGCAAGTGACTCCGCTTTGCCGAGTGTGTCATTCAACTTATCGCGTAGGAGTTGCGTATATAACAACTGCTTGGAATACTCCCACTCGTACAGCGCTTTGGATTCATCCAGCCCTTCGTAACACTGCAAGCGGATCAGTTCGCGCCCTGTTGCGCCTGCGATAGCCTTGGCGAGTTCCGTTTTGCCGACACCCGCGGGACCTTCAGTGAGCAGCGGCTTGCCGAGTTTTTGCGAGAGATATACAATCGTCGCGATCTCATTCGAGGCGATATATTTTTGTCCACTTAGGGAGGCCTTTACTGAGTTGGTGGATTCAAAAGGATTGTTCATTTGGCTCCTATAATTCAGAAAAGTATACCCCTCTTTGAAAACAGAGACATTAATAGAGGTTAAAACTGCCCAGTTTCATTGGCCGTAGGCGCCCAGGCCAATGTCATCATAAGTAATATTGAAGTTGGGGCCAAAATACCTAGATATGAGTTTATCGAGTACCCCTTGAACGCGCAGATCCTGCAGCGCCTTGTTAATTGGCTCTACGAGATCGCTCTCCTTTGGGAATACGACGCCGAACTGATCGCTGGATAAAGACGTACCTATAAATTCGAGATTGATTGCCTGCTGAAATTCAATACCCGAAACTGTGGTCTCACCTTCGACCTGGTCTGCGATTGCGGCGTCGATATCGCCCGTCGTAAGTGCATAGAAAACAGTTGAATATTCCTGATAGGACTTTATTCGATCTTCAGGTATATATTGCTTTGCGACCGTAAGATTCGTGGAATTCGCCAACGCGCCCGCAACCAAATCCGTATTTGCAAGAAACTCGCTTATGTTGGAAAAGCGGGATTCTCCCTTGCGCACGACCAGGCGCTGTTCTACATTCAGATAACCGACGGAGAATTCATGAGTTTTCCTGCGATCCTCCGTAATCGTAATACCCTCAGATGCAGCATCATATTTTCCCTGGCCAACTTCGTCCAGCATGGTTTCCCATTTTTGCTCAATGAAAACAGGCTGGCAGTGCAGGCGGGAGCATATTTCCCACCACATGTCATAGTCCATGCCACCCGGTTGGTTTGTCTTGAGGTAGATATAGTTATAGGGTAGGATGCGATTTTCAACTGCGATCCTGATTTCCCGGCAGCCGAGATCTACAATCGCACTGGTGCTGTTTCCCAGACAGCCATAGGTCCATTGGGTGGTACCGGTGGAGGATGTAATAGCCTCGGCGATGTGCTCGGTAGGGTTATGGGATTGAACTTGTGTTTCATTATTTTTTGTGAATCGGGAAGTCAGAAAAAGAATCACTGATAGTGTGGCAACAACAAAGGCAACCATCCGGAACCGAAGTGACAGAATAGATTTGTTTCCTGGGTTGGCCCGTTCCTTCTCTATGAAAGCCGTGGTTGGTCTTGGGCTATTCATCGCGCTCTTGAATTCAGTTGCCATTTCCATGGCTGTTGCAAAACGATTTACCGGATCCTTTGCAAGAGCTTTATCAATCACGGCCCGGATGGCTTCCGGGAGATCAGGCCGAAGCTCACGAATATTTGGCACAGGTTGATGTATATGTGCGGACAACATCTTGTAGGGTGTCTCTCCCTGAAATGGCAGCTTGCCTGTGAGCATCTCAAACAGGATAATTCCGATGGCATAAATATCCGCTCTTTTTGTTGATTTGCCAAGCTGTGCAATTTCTGGGGCCATGTACGCTGCCGTTCCGGTCATCATAGTATTGGTCAGCTCGATTTTCCCCTCTGTAAGTTTGGCAAGTCCAAAATCTGCGATATAGGGATGATCACTCTCGTCCATTAATATATTGTTTGGTTTGAGATCTCGATGGACGATTCCTTTTGAATGGGCATAATCCAACCCTTTCGAGATGAGGTCCAGAAGACGAATTGTCTCCTGGTCAGGTAAGCCATTTGATGCCTGGTCAATTCGGTCCGCAAGAGTCCCGCCCCGAATATATGCCATCACGATATAGATCTGATCATCCTGTTTGCCGAAATCGTAGACCGGAATGATTTGTGGATGCTGCAGGTGTGCAATGACATCCACTTCCTGGGAAAGCTGGTTTACAAAACTGACGTTCTCCTGCAATATGTACGGTAAAACTTTTAGTGCTACTTCCCGCTTGACTGAGGGCTGGTATGCCAGATAAATTTTTGCCATTCCGCCCTGACCGATTGGCTTGATGATCTGATATTGTCCGAGCGTTGTACCACTAAGATCAGACATGGATTCCCTATGGGGTCTAATAATAACGATTAATACAATTATATCTAAAAGATCGAATTAGAGATTCAAACCCAGCTTGCGATATACATCGAGGTTTCCATGAAGTTCCTTTTGAAGTGAGAAACCATCAATGACCGTTTGCCGGGCAGCTTTGCTGAGACGATTACGAAGTTCTGCATTACTCAATACTTCATGAATCGCGTTTGCCAGCCCGTCTCCATCATTGACCGGGACAAAGATACCATTTTCACCGTCTTTCACCACATCCAATATTCCTCCGACTGGTGTCGCGATCACTGGTTTTTTGCAAGCCATTGCTTCGAGCAACGCGTTCGGCATTCCATCGTGCCGAGAGGGCTGTACAAAGACATCAATTAGTGAGTAGTAGGCTGGCAGGTCAGTGGGTGAGATATAACCCGTAACTACAATTTTCGCTGTGGGGTTGTATTGCACGAATACATCAAAAGCCTTTTTGTCCTCCCCTGCACGAACTTCACCGATGATCAATAACGCAGCGCGTAGTTGCCTATTGAGTTGCGCGTAGGCATTCAGGAGAGTCTTAAGTCCTTTTTTCTGACGCAATTCACCGACAAACCCAATCACCAAATTTCTTTCATCTTTCTCACCTGCACTCCCCGGCACCGACCCCCGGGGCAGGTGTGCGTACGGTGCTAGTGTCTTTCGCTCATTCAAGCCCAGAGACACAGCCAATAATTCATTCCTTACCATTGACTTGAAATGCTCAACATCGACTCCATTCGGAATCACAATAATTTCACGATCAAAAAAAGCTTTCGCTTTGTTTACCAACTCAGTTGAGTTAGTTGTGACTGCGCCAGCATTCTGCAACGCGTACATGAGATGTGAAAACTTCGATGGATCAAAGGCAGCGCGCTCGATGTCATTCCCGCGGATGGATATGACACTGGGAATATCCAAATATTTTCCGGCATAGGTTGCGATGAACCCGGCTTGTGGCAGAAAGTATGCATGCAGTATGTCGAATGGTTCGCGTGTGTGTTCCGCCACAATGAGTTCGAACCAATCCACCAAGGTGTCATCGACGCGTTTGTGCGCGCCGAAGCGGGTAACGTTGACGCCGCTATGGATAAGAGTCTGCTTTTCGGAGGGGGGCAGATTCAAAGTCGGGGCGAAGACGCGGGTTTCATATCCAGCAGATGAAAGCAAGCGCGCAAATCTTTCGGCTGAGATTGCAAGTCCGCCGATGTCTGGTGTATACTTTTCAGCTAGGAGTGCGATCTTCATGGCAGAAAAAACGGCTGAACAATGTGAAATGATTATCGGTTATCTTGTGCCGCACCGTTGCGAGAATCCTTCCTTGGGCACCTGCGTAAAATGTGGTCGTGGTTTTTGCGATGAACACACGGATCAAACAAAAGAGGGTCGTGTGTGTCTGGCCTGTCAACAGGGTTTGGATATGCCGGTTGCTCTGCCCATTGCTGCAGCTGCTTTCACAACCACTGATCTTGATACGTTCAATCGCGCGAGTACGTGGGATGATGATGATCGCGCAGACATGTTTTCTGACCTGAGTTGACACGAAGTGTCATTGCGAGGAGCGCTTGTTGCGACGAAGCAATGACATTAATACGGCCCGATTGTTTCCCAGATCTTTTTATTTTCCATTATAAAGTCATCACAGCGTTGACAGGGCTTGA
This sequence comes from Anaerolineales bacterium, assembly GCA_045402985.1. Taxonomy (GTDB): domain Bacteria; phylum Chloroflexota; class Anaerolineae; order Anaerolineales; family Villigracilaceae; genus Defluviilinea. The sequence continues at coordinate 3,932 of JAXIPJ010000096.1, read as the reverse complement.
GCGCGGGCGGGTGCATGTTCAGGCGGATCTGGCGATATGCTGCGCCCTCCCAAATTTCCTTGAATGATTGTTTGCGCACATCGCCCAATGGTTTGATCTGCTCGCGCGTCATGCAACAGACATAAACGAGCCCATTGAAATCAATGAGACTATGTGTCCATGGTGCAAAACAGGGGCGCTTATTATAGTAACCAAACGCATAACGCCCGGCGCGTCCCAGCTGGACCTCAGACTCAGCGCGGCCAAACGGGAACGCGTCATCATCTGCGAGCGATACGCCCAGCTCCTTTGCGCGTTGTTCGATGACAGGCGCGATCTGGGAGTTGAATAAGGCAATATCCTTCTTCCGCATGGATAAATGCTCACCACAATGGTCATCCACGGGAATCAAGTTGATGCCATCCGCGCCGAGTTCATGTGCAAGGTCGGGAAGTGTCGCGAGGGTTTCGTAGTTTGAACGTCCAACGACCGTGTTGATGCGGACGGTGAGTTTTCCTTTGTGCGAATATTTGCGAAATAAGCTGACTGCGCGCGTGGTTAGTTTGTACGAACCTTCCACGCCGCGAATCTTTTCGTGCATCTTACGCAGTGGGGAATCGATCGAGACGTTTACACCGCGCAGACCTGCTTCAACCAATCTCTTTGCCTTTACCTTGTCGATCAGCGTTCCATTGGTGGTTAGCGTGACACGCATGCCAAGCTGAGTGGCATGTTCTACAAGGTCCGGTAATTGCGGGCGCAGCATTGGCTCGCCGCCCGAGAAGTGGATCTTCCTGCATCCGAGTTCACCCAACTCGGTGATAATCTCTTTGAAGCGAGACATCGAAATGGGTGGCTCGCGCGTCTCACGCCAATGTTTGCACATCTCACACTTGAGATTGCATCCATAGTTGACTTTGATTTTGACATAAATGGGTTTATAGGCGCGGGCATTTAACACAGCCTCACGCATCTCATCTTTTTCAGCAGCTATCTGCTCAAGGTTATACATGGTGATCTGCTGTCAATTGTAACACCCGCGAAGAGACATAAAACAGCAGCCATTCTGAATTCCAGAATGGCTGCTGTACATTGTGTTATATGTTGTTCGGCTTCAAGGTGATCACTACACTCCCTCTTTTATGTCCCTGTTCGATATATCGATGGGCCTCAGCAGTTTGTTCCAAAGGATAGCATTTATCAATCACCGATTTTATCTTTCCTGCTTCGATAAGCTCTTTGATGAAAGGCAGATCTTCGGCTTTTTCAAGCGACAGCGCACATATTACTTTCTTGCTGCCTATTATGGATGTCCATAGCATTTGAAAAAGTTGTTTCATCTTAAAGCTGGCCAAAAGATAACGCCCGTTCTCGTTTAACGAGCTTTTACAACGCGAAAATGAGCTTCTTCCCAATATGTCGAAAATAAGGTCATAGGTCTCGCCGTTTTGGGTGAAATCTTCTTTGGTGTAATCAATGACCCTATCAGCTCCAAGAGATTTTACAAACTCCAACCTGGGGGTACTGCATACCCCGGTCACTTCTGCTCCGAAATATTTCGCCAGCTGTACAGCGGCTGAACCGATTCCGCCCGAAGCGCCGTTGATCAGGACCTTTTGGCCCGGTCGAATATTTACTTTTCTCAACAAATTCAACGCGGTTAACGCCCCACCAGGAACCGTAGCAGCTTCTTCGTAGGTCATATTGGATGGTTTTAGTGCCACCAATCCATCTTCAGGCATGCATAGATATTCAGCATTGGCGCCCATGCTCATGCCGCGGAATCCAAAAACCTTATCGCCTGCTTTAAATAATTTTACATTTTTGCCCACGGATTCAATGTCACCGGCCAGCTCACTCCCCAGGGTTTTTATTTTTGGCGTTCTGAACCCAAACGTCATTCGCGCGGGCAGCCAAAAGAAAAAAGGCATGTTGAACTTGCCAGGGGAGATGCTCCTGAAATTTCGAGCCAAAGTATCGCCGTAATTTACCGGCGTCGCATGGATTCTTATCAGTATTTCATTGTCCTTCGGAGTAGGTTTTTCTACATCCCTGAGTTGAAGAACATCAGGTGGTCCGTATTCTGTGTACACAATTGCTTTCATTAATGCATATCCTTTCTTAAACAACTGATAAAGCCAAAATTATTTCCAACTGTAGGCAGCCTCTACCAAGGCCGGCTTCTGTTCTTTTGTCCCGATGATCAAGAGCCACAAGACCATCGAAAGTTCCCCAATAGCTTCAGGCACAGCCGCAAATGATGAAACTATATCTCCATAGCGTGGAAAAAGTAAAAATGTAAAACTATGAGCTACATAACCAAAACATGCGGCGATGAGGAACACCCCCAAAATTTTGGGAAAGAAACCCGACTTGAAAACCAGCATGCCGAAGGGAAGAAGCCACAGCCCCCAAAATATCTGGACGATCATCGTTCCATATTCTTCTAAATTGAGAAATACCATCACCAGGGCATGCAACTGATTCGGTTCAAAGACGGTCAGGAAACCGGCACCGCTCAAAAGTAACAGAGCTGCAAGAGGGTTAAGCATATTCACGAACGCGATCGGGACAGCGACCAGCACCAATGCCACCATCAGCAACGCATGTTGTTTGTCCACCCCTTTGAGTAAGCGGTGGAGAGCTAGGACCAAAAATATGAAAGCAATCTGGCAGAGGATATTGCTCACAATGCCTATACGGAAAAGCGATTCCGAAGCCAGAATGTTATTGGCTGTTGCCGTCGCATCTCCTGGCACAATAAGCTTGGATGGAACGTACAACAAGCCGATGGGACCTGTTATTGCCATAAGCAGATACCAGAATCCTGCGATTCTTGCGATCTTTTTGTTTGAATTCATTTTTTCTTCCATTTTTTATCTCCTAAAGGTTTGTTGAATAAATCTGACAGTTTCAATGGATTTTATTGATTGCTTAGATAGGATCATCTTCGGGGTCATAAGAGAAGACCTCTCCCAAAGGTACGTCAAAGACCAGTGCAATGCGAAAAGCCAATTCCAAAGAAGGAGAGTATTTTTCTTGTTCCATGGCAATAATGGTTTGGCGTGTCACACCCACCTTGTCAGCCAATTGTTGTTGGGTCATTTCATCGCGAAAAAAACGCAATTTCCGAATGTTATTTCGAACCCGACTTTTTCCCATATTAGAATCCCTTTCGGTAAAGATACAGCCGTGAAATATCGCCAATGACCTGCGCTAAGAGTCCAAAAAAGACAAGCAGGGTAAACATGACCAACGGCGGTTGATCTAGCGCAAATGTGAGCATAGAAAGAAATATCCCGATCGAGTACGCGACATACGTAATCTTTGTCCCTCTCAAATCAATAATCGTGTCTCGCTCATCTTGAATATCTCTAATGTCAGGTTCTTGCTTTGTTTTTATTGCTTGGATGATAGCGGAGACAATATGCGTGAGGATCGTGCCGAGAATAGTGACGACGATTCCGAGGATGATGACGATTCCCCAAAGGCGAAATACATTTGTCGGATTGAAGCTGCCCCCTTGGATCATTTGAAACATCCTGATCAAATAGAATCCCAAAATCAGTGTGAAGTTAACTAAAGATACGGTAATGTTTTTTTCCTGGTATGACATGTTTTCCTCATCTTGTCTACTTGTATTTACATTTAGTAATATTTGATAGACATATAGTAAATCAAAATATACATTATGTCAAGTATTTTTTACATTGAGCTGCAAGACAAATTCCTCACAGATTTGGTGAATTTATGAACATCCAGGGTAAATGATAAAAAAAAGACCGTACATTAACGGCCGCTTTTTGGATAGTGCATCTTAGAATGATTGGGTTATTTTCTCGTATATGTAACCTTGCTGTTTAGACCCACTTCCATGCATACCAAACAGTTAGTGTATTAAACACCAGTCCGACAATGATCAAAAATTTATCATAAGCGGAAGGGTATGTAGG
>JAXIPJ010000386.1:0-11259 GCA_045402985.1 Anaerolineales bacterium | reverse complement strand
ATGTGTTGAAGGTGAGCAATTTGAGGGAATTGGTCAGCGCGGTGGATACTTTGTTATCTGCATAATTTCACTTTAAAGACAAGCGAAAATGAAACCAAGATTCACCAGGCTTGATGATTTTTACAAAGCTGTAGACAATCTAATTGAGAGGCTTAAAACATTTAATCATATCGAAGAAGCCAATAAGTTAGATTTGCTAATGCACCATTCTGCCTGGACAACAGGTTCTGAATTACTTGGTGAGTTGACATTGGAGTTAAGGAGCATGCAAGGGAATTATCCTTCAGATATTAAGAAGGGAATTGCCGAGTGTTTAGAATTTGCAACTAATCATCGTAAAATTTTGGGACTTGGATAATACAGCAAAGATTACGTCACCAAACCGTTCTGTGTTGACGATCTTATGCATAAAATAAAAACTCTGATGACTTAATTTTATCTGTTATATTCGGGGTACACTTCAAGCATGTCCTTTGCCATCGAAACCAACCAACTTACCAAGGTCTTCGGCGATGTGCGCGCGGTGGACTCCATTGATCTTCGCGTCGGTAGTGGCGAGATCTACGGTTTTCTGGGCCTCAACGGCGCGGGCAAAACAACCACTATCCGCGCGCTGCTGGGCATGATCCGCCTGAGCGCGGGAGATGTCAAAGTACTTGGGCAGGCGGTCGGTCCAAATGGAGGCGGGCCGTGGGGCAAGGTCGGCCATCTTGTCGAGTCGCCGTCCGCTTATCCCGAATTGACCGTGCGAGAAAATCTGGAGATCGCGCGGCGTCTGCACAGCATATCCGATTCAAATGCAACGACGCGCATTATGGATGGACTTGCACTCGCTTCCTATTCGGACCGAAAAGCTGGCACGCTTTCGATGGGCAATCTCCAACGTCTTGGGCTTGCGCGCGCTTTATTGCATGAACCTGAACTATTGATCCTCGACGAACCTGCCAATGGACTCGATCCCGCGGGCGTCGTTGAGATTCGCTCGTTGCTGGAATCGCTTGCCAAAGAAAAAGGGGTCACCATCTTCATGTCGAGTCACATCCTGACGGAGGTGGACAGACTCGCGACGCGCATTGGCATCATTCACCAGGGGCGTTTGATCGAAGAACTGGACACAGACAAACTTGAGAAGCTGCGCGCCAAACGACTCGAAGTAAGAACGAGGAATTTTGAAGCCGCGCAAATGAGCCTCAAAAGCGCGGGATACAAAATAGCCACCAAAGATGAAACCATCGTGCTTAACGACGCCCATGCCGTTGAGCATCCGGATAAGATCGCGCGTATTCTAGCCAATGCTGGCATCCCTCTGACGCGCCTCGCCGTGGAACAGGAAAATCTCGAAGACCATTTCTTGCGGTTGACCAGCAACTCGTCATTGCGAGCGCATTCTGCGAAGCAATCCCCAATTCGCGAGGAGATTGCTTCGTCGCCAAAGAACGGCTCCTCGCAATGACAAATTTATTCTCAGCACTCTGGGCAGAGACGCTCAAAGCCCGCCGCTCGAAAGTGCCTTTGCTGGCGTCCATTGGCTTTACACTCGCGCCACTGATGGATGCACTCTTTATGTTCATCATGAAAGACCCTGAACGCGCCAGGCGGATGGGCCTACTAAGCGTCAAAGCGCAGCTGGCAATGAGCACCGCAGATTGGCCCGTTTTTTTTAGTGTGCTTTCTCAAGCCATTGCAATCGGTGGTGTCATCGTGTTTTCCATTGTCACAGCCTGGGTCTTTGGGCGGGAATTTTCTGACCATACTGCCAAAGACTTAATGGCATTGCCAACCTCACGCGAGAAAATCGTCACGGCAAAATTGCTGGTCATATCGGCGTGGGCCTTTGTCACTTCCATCTGGATATATTTGGTTGCTCTCCTAATGGGCAGCATTGTTGATATCCCAGGCTGGACCATGCAACTTGCATGGCAATCCTTCAGCGATGTCCTTGTCACCGCCGCCATGACTCTGCTGCTAATGACGCCTGTGGCTTTCATCGCCAGCATGGGACGCGGCTATCTACCTCCTCTTGGCTGGGCAGTGCTTACAATTTTCTTCTCGCAAATTATCGCCGCGACAGGTTGGGGAGATTGGTTCCCATGGTCGGTGCCAGCATTATTTAGCGGAGTGGTGGGTCCACGCTCCGAACAACTTGGGATACACAGCTATGTCCTGGTAATTGTTACAGGCATCATTGGATTTATCTTGACATTTTGGTATTGGCTTAAAGCAGACCAGACGCGGTGATACATGTATGTCATCATGTGGGAATATGAAGTAAGAACAGATCACATTCATGAGTTTGAAGAAATCTACAGATCAAACGGAGTTTGGGCAAAACTCTTTCAAAAAGCGAGTGGCTATATAGGCACCGAATTACTGCGCGATGAAAAGAATCCTCATAGATATATAACCATTGACCGTTGGGATTCAGCCGAAAGTTATCAAGCCTTTCACTTCCAATTCAAGAAAGACTACGAAGTCCTGGACGCACAATGCGAAGGGCTTACTGAGCATGAAATTCTGCTGGGCAAATGGGAATCTGTAAACAATGAGACGCGGTAAACTTGGCGAATGCCTATTTCCAATATCTACTCAAAAATATTTATCATCCCGGCCAATGTAATAGACGAAAACGGCCACGTCAACAACGTGGCCTATGTGCAATGGATGCAAGATATTGCAGTAGAGCATTACGAGTCCATTGGTGGGACCAGGCCAATGCAACTGGTGGGAGCAACCTGGGTCGTGCGCGAACACAGAATAGAATATCTCCTTCCTGCATTCGCTAATGAAGAAATCGAAATAAAAACCTGGGTGGAAAATATACGCCGCGTGAGATCGTTGCGAAAATATGAATTCATCCGCAAGGCAGATGGCAAAACTCTGGTAAGGGGCGAAACAGATTGGGTTTTTGTAGATCTGCAGACTGGCTCGCCCCGCGCCATTCCTGATGAAGTTTCCAAAGTATTTGCTGAAGCGCAAGATAAATCCTCTTAGACAATTTGAGACTTATCCATGCAGCCAACAACGCAACCGACCTCACACAACTCAATTCCGCTTTACTCATTATTTGTCGCCAACGCCATTTCCCTGGTTGGCAATGTCTTCTCGCTGATCGCCATCCCATGGTTCGTCCTGCAAACTACAGGCAGTGCCACACAGACCGGCATCACAGGCTTCTTCACGATCCTGCCAGTGGTTCTGGCTGGTTTTTTCGGCGGCACGCTCATCGACAGGCTCGGCTACAAACGCACCAGCATTATCGCGGACTACGCCAGCGGAATCACCACTGCGCTCATTCCCCTGTTATATGCAACGATCGGTTTGGAATTCTGGCATTTGCTCGTGCTGGTTTTCCTGGGCGCGCTATTGGATACGCCCGGCAGCACCGCACGCGCCGCCTTACTGCCTGAGCTGGCAGAACAGGCTGGCATGCCGATTGAGCGCGCCACATCACTTATTCATGTTATCGAACGCGGTGCGCGTCTTGTTGGCGCGCCGCTCGCTGGTTTACTGATCGGCTTGATAGGTACCGCCAATGTGCTCTGGCTAAACGCGGCTTCCTTCGTTGTCTCCGCCGCCATCATTGGGCTAATGATTCCCACCATCACACCAGCTACAGAGGAGACGAAGTCCGGCAAATATTTTGAGGAACTAACGGATGGATTACGCTTCATCGCGCAGGATAAGCTGATCCTGTCCATTGTAGTGATGGTGATGCTGACGAATTTTCTGGACGCGATCTTCGGTGGAGTTTTGCAACCTGTATACGTCCGGGAAGTGTATGGCCGAGCTATGGATCTGGGCCTGCTCATCGCAGCCAACGGAGGTGGAGCGGTCATTGGTGGGCTAATCTTCGCTGCCATCGGTCACCGCCTACCACGCCATGCGACTTTTGTAGGGGCATTTGTGTTGACCGGATTCCGGTACTGGGTCTACGCGCTGTATCCACCCGTCTGGATCATGATCATAGTGACTCTGATATGCAGCATTGGGGCAGGTCCACTGAATCCGATCATTGGTGCCATCGAATTCGAACGAATCCCGAGTCAGATGCGCGGGCGCGTCTTCGGCGCGATCACCGCCGGCGCATGGCTTGCGATGCCACTGGGAATGTTGCTCGGTGGCATTCTCACCGACAAGCTTGGAACGTTCATCATGATGATTGGTTTGGCAATTACCTTTTTCATCACAACGTTCAGCATGGCTTTCATCCCCGCCATGAAAGAGATGAATAGGAAGGGCTAATCACTCAACAACTTCCCGTACAGCTTCAGCAACTTCTTTTGCGCTTCGTGCCAGGTAAATTTTGTTAAGGCGCGTTCGGATGCAGATGCTGCTAATCTCTGCGATAGTTCAAAATCGCTCAACAACATCAACACCTGACGTGCCAGATCTTCGGGGTCACTTGGCGAAAATAATAACGCGTCCATATCTTCGCGCACAAGTTCGCGCACAATTGGCATATTCGAGGCGACCAATGGACGCGCCGAAGCCATATACTCCAACACCTTGATCGGGCACGCGCCCTGAGTCACATTGCGGTCGTTCAGTCCAAGAGGCGCGAGGCAGATATCGGATTCTGCGATCAGCGAGGGGATTTCATGATGAGGCACTGCTGGCTGGATAAGTACGCTTCCTTCGACGCCCAGCTTGCGGATCTGCTTCGATAAAAATTTTCTTTGTCTGGAACGTCCGCGCCCAACGATGCGGAGTTGCACAGCTTGCTTTTCAAGTATTTTTGGCAAGGCTTTGATGATCACTTCAAGCCCCTGCCAATCTGCGAGCGTGCCAATATATAACAACGCTGGTAGGCGGGCCTCACGGCCAGGTAACGGAGAAGCGGAAAAATCTGAAGGGCTGACCCCGTTCGGGATAACGGTCACCCGGCTGCGGCTGAGTCCAAGCGAGGCAATGTAGTCTCGAGTCACATTCGAAGGGCAGATAATAGCGTCACTTAAGTGCAGAGTCGCAATCTCCTGTTCTTTTATCTTAGAAAGTAAACCTGCATCTATTCCAGGATAATGATATTTAAGTTCAATCGATGGAAGTCCATTCACTTCAAAAAGCGTTTTATAACCGAAACGCTTTTTGTTTTGCGCAACAGCCAGGCCATCCCAAATGTTACGAAAATGAACGACATCATAGTTCGGATTAAGAGTAAGATGTGTGATGACTGATTTTCCAAAATGAGTGGCACGTGCCAGGAAGTTCTGTGTGAGATCCTGTGAAATGCGCGTGACACGTGCTCCCTCAATAGCATCTTCAGATGGCAGCACGCCATCATTCGGTGTAAGAAGGTGAACGTCAAGCTGACTATTGACGAGTCCGCGTAGATTGTGGAGAATATGCGTTGACGCGCCTTTCGGGCTTGGTACAATGTCGAAGGCTGTATAGAGCACGCGATGCATGTTGAGATTATAAGCGAGCATATGTCATTGCGAGGAGCGTTTGCAGCGACAAAGCAATCTCCGATTAAGTTGGAGATTGCTTCGGGCGAACGACTACTGCCCTCGCAATGACATAGAGGATAAGAATGGCAACCAAAGGCTACTTCATCATTACAGACATATCAGGCTACACCGAATATCTGACGGAATCAGAACTCGAGCACGCGCATGAGACCCTGCAAAATTTATTTGATGTGCAACTGGAGCACATCAAATTTCCTTTGAAGATTTCAGGGTTTCGCGGCGACGCGATTTTCATGTACACGCCAGAAAAGTGCTTTGTCAATCCGCAAAGTTTTATCGAAACTCTTGAGAACCTATACATCGTTTTTTCAGACACCTTGCGTCAGATGACGTTCAATACCACCTGCCAATGCCGCGCTTGCAAGAACATGGGCAAACTCGATTTGAAGATGTGCATTCATTACGGGGAGTATCTCGTGCAAAAACTCGGTGACCGCGAAGAACTACTTGGCGCTGATGTGATCGTGCCACACCGCATGTTGAAAAATCATGTCATTGAACAAACAGGAGTCAAGTCCTACGCTTTATTCTCAGAAGCCGCGGCGCAAGCGTTGGAATTGTACAATCTCTGCGAGCCACTGACACCTCATAAAGAATCCTACGAGCACATTGGCGAAGTGAACATGCTTGTACATAATTTACGAAGTGCATGGGACAGGGAACAGGCGCGTAAGAAAATTCTCGTTGACCCCAAGGATGCATGGATCACAATCGAAGTTGATGTTCCTTTTCCGCCATCTTTGATTTGGGATGTAATCACGACGCCTGCCATGGAAGGTCCGTTGTTAGGATTGGAATATGTAAAACGGGTGGACGAACTCGGTGGCCGCACGAGACCTGAATCGAAATTCCATTGTGCTCACTCAAGCGGAGATTTTTTCAACAAGGTTGTAGATTGGAAACCTTTCGAGTACTACACGGTATATCAAAATGTAGCGGGCCTGGAATATCATCGCACCATCAGTTTGCAATATGATGGAACTAACACTAAATTCATGGTTCTCGTCAGCAAACCCGAACTTGAAGCGCCCGAAAGCTTCCGTGAATTTTTGGAAATGGCGGCGCGACAAGGCTACGAACGGCTTCCATCTGCCATACAATCACAACTTGAAGAAGGAAAAATCACATTCATACCGGATGAAACGCTAACGAGTCATGGTGTTAGTGATAAATCGGATCCCGCCAGGATCTGACAGATGGGAAAGTAGCATTAGCCTGACCCTTTGAAACCAGGAGAATCATAACTACATGGAAATATTTTTTTGCGGGGCCGTCATTGCAGCAGTTTTGCTATTCTCCTATCTCCTTAACACTGCCCGCAAAAAAACGCCACCTCCCGCCACCGGGAGGAAGGAATATACACCCGTCTATGTTTCAATTGCAGATGACCCAGATGCAGTCATGCAGGGCATGGACAAATTCGTAGCAGAGGTTCAGAAGACTGAAACCGCCGGTGACAGATGGCGCTGGGTTCCACTTCTCATTTTTTTCGGCGGGCTTGTATTGATGGCTGTGGATGTGATTCTTCTGTTGCTCGGTTACACATCCTTTGTATTCGTTCTCGGTGGAATATTGCTGTGGGTGGCGGCCCTGGTAATGGCGCGCAGCTTGCGAAAAAGTGATTCGCAGGATTTTTCGCCGCGCTATAAAGGCACGAAGGATATTCTGTATACGCTGCGCGATGATCTGAGACCGAACTCCACGTTTCTCGGTCATCTCGATCTGACGGGCGCGCTGCTGCCAACAAAAGTCGCGCGCACAGCCAAGGATACCCAGAACCGTACAACCGAATACTTCCGTGACGAATGGCTCGCGCTGAAAGCCAAACTATATGATGGAAATATCCTTCGTGTATCTGCGATTCAAAAATCAAAGAAACGAAAATCTTATTGGAAAACTGGTCGTATCAGCGGAAAATCAAAACTCAAACCCGAAAAATACAAGGGCAGTGAGCACAATTTGAAAGTGCGTATTGTGGTCAATCCTGAGCTGTATAAAATCACATCCACCAGTCCCACATTCAAACCTGGGCTGAACATAGGAAAATTTACCATTAGCCAGCTTAGTACAGAGGGCGGTATCATTAATTTTGTCGCCAACTCACCCTTCGAGGAAGTTGAGCACGAAAATATTTTGCATATCCTGCAATCATCCTATACCCTATTGCAAAGAAAGGCGGCGTAATGAGTCGCAAATATATTCCATTTATTGTGGCGTTGGTTCTGGTTTGTCTGATCATGGCTGTGTCCACCGTGTTTGCCTTTAGCGGCGCGGTGACCGCGGAAAAATTCGGGAGTGATGTGGCCTGGTCCCAGCCCTATTCAACCGCCGAGAGCATGAATGTGATCAACGTGTTGGGCGATGACCAGGACGAACTCTTTATTCAGAACACCACCAACGTCAGTGTGTATGATGGCAGCGGCGCGGCACTCCTGAGCAAGGATTATCAATATCCAAAGACCACACTTGGAGATGTAAATGTTGACGGCATGGAAGACATCATCGTTTTTTATCTGGGCGATCTGGGTTACTCAGTGGATACGATCATCAACGGTGAGACATCCACTCTGGCGGAGCGATTGAGCATTGGGCTTCCCGCGCGCGTCGCGGTCATCCGCTTCTCCTCTGGACCTCAAATTATTCTGGGCGATTCCAGTGGCAGTCTCCTCTCTTTGAGTCTGGGCGGCGAGCCACTGTGGACCTATCCCGTTGGAAGCGAAGAAATCCGCGGCATGGACGACGCGCGTATCGGTGGTGCCATTCAGTTGGCGGTGGCATCTCATAGCGGCGCTCTTGCCGTGCTCGACAACGAAGGAAACGCAGTTTGGAACACGAGTCAGGAATCCCTGAGAAGAATGCGTGCCTTCGATCTGAACGGTGATGGGAATAGCGAGATCATTACCGGCGGAGAGTATGGAGCTTTCTATATCTACAGCGCGGCTGATGGAAGTACACTCTTCAACACATCCCTTGGGCAGGCCGTCAGTGAAGTGCGCGAAGTGGAGTTGAACGGCGACCCATCCTCGCGTGAGATCGTGGCAGGTGGTAAAGACGGAGGCGTCTGGGCATTTTCCAATACTGGGCAGGAACTATGGACGGGCTCGCTCTCTGATAAGGTCAACGAAATTTCAGGCATTGATATTAATGGTGATGGTAAGGAAGAAGCGGTGATCGGTGCGGAGAGTGGCGAGGTGGCAGTCTTTTCAGGAGACGGTTCGCGCGACAATCTGACGACGCACAACACCGCTATCACACGCATTGATGTCGGCAAGTTAGGCACTGAGCGTTATGTGATCATTGCAGATGGAAATGAGATGCAGGTTCATAAGGCTAGCTTCAATTCCATCCCTGGTTTTCAATATACCCCGTTGATCGTTGGGGTAATTGTTTCTGCAGTGATATTAGTGGTCGCGGCGATCCTGACGTCCATACCCAAAAAGCCTGAACTGAAAGTGTCATTTCAAGATAAGAGCAAAGAATCTCTGGAAGCAGAACGGCGTATGTTGAAAGAGTCCATTGCAGATGTGGAACGATTGCGCAAATCAGGCGAAGTGACAGGTGACGCGTATCTGGCGCGGCTGAAACGTCTGCGCGCTGATCTTGCGGAGAATGAGACTGCTTTCAAAATCGCTGGGTTCCCAATCAAAGTGGAAACATTTCAATGCCCGAACTGCGGCGGGACGCTTGAATTGGGTATGGATAAATGTGAGTATTGTGGCCAGGTCTTGCTGTCGTGAGAATAATGTGTGAATAGTAATTACTCGATCTCAATGTAAATACGCTTGTTGATCGCGCCTTTACTTTTGTAATCTGCCACACGTATATGGCCGACCTCATTTGTATTGCGGACATGCGTGCCACCATCGGCCTGGAGGTCAAGGCCCACGATCTCAACTGTCCGCACCTGGGCGATACCTTCAGGGAGTAGATTGATCTTCGTACGGATCAGATCCGGGATTTGGAACGCTTCATCACGTGGCAATATCCTGACTCGGATCTCGCGCCCTTCAGCCACTTCTTTATTGACCGCGGCTTCGATCTCACGCACCAGCTCACCATGCATCGTTGCGAATTCGAAATCCATGCGACCTTTCAGCGGCTCCATATCTCCCCCGGTGACGAGCGCACCATAGTCACGGAAGACTGTGCCGCACAACACATGCATGGCTGTATGAGTACGCATCAGCTTATATCGCCGTGTCCAATCCAAAGTCCCGCGTGAAGCGGAACCCACGGCTGGCAACGAATCGTTCCCACCAAGAAAGTGTAGAACATCATCTCCTTGCTTCCTCACTTTTTGAACTAGATAAATAATATCAGAAACTGTCAATGAGCCGAAGTCGCAGGGTTGTCCACCACCTCCTGGGTAAAAAGCAGTTCGGTTCAGAACGACCGCGCGTTCATCCGTTAACACAGAAAGCACGTTCGCCGCAAACTCTTGCAAATAACTGTCAGTCTGATAAAGCAATTCGGTCATATGGCCTCCAAAGTGGACAGTGTACTTGCATTGGCAAAATCAGCCAATGGTGAAAAAGGGCTTGCAATCAAAGGGCGCTTCCTGTAAACTTGGGTATTGCTGAGGAATACATGAATCCAAAACTAATTGTTATCGATGGGAAGACGTATAAAAGCGTGGAGGAGATACCGGAGGATGTGCGCAGAAATTACGAAAGCGCCATGAGCCAACTGGCAGACAACGACAAAAACGGTATCCCTGATGTGCTCGAAAATTTGGTCACCCTCACAAATCAGGATAAAGATGGATCGCCTGATGGATTCAATGGGCTGACTTCAAACATTATTACATCCTCAACAAAGATCATTGCGAATGGGAATGAATACAACAGCTTAGATGAACTTCCGCCCGACGTCCGCGCAAAATATGAACAAGCCATAGGAGCGTTGGATGCGAATCAGAATGGCGTGCCAGACTTTTTTGAAGGGATGATGAATAAGCCTGTTCAAACGAATAACATGCAGAACGTTCAGGCAATGTCAACGCCGCATGCCCCCTCAGCGATATCTGCCAGCCCGAATATCGAACCGGAAGCCACCAGCAAATGGATGCTGGTGTTGTTTGGGGTCGTGCTTTTTGGTTTATGTGTTGCTGGCGCGGTCGCCGCCTGGTATTTCTTTTTGAGGTAACAAACTTTTCGTCTTGAGTGTGCGCACACCACTAAGCGCGATATCATTTCAGATTAGCGTTTGATTAGAAATTCACAAGTCACTTGACTTCGATTTTGAATTTCTGTATAGTAAATTACGTTATATATACGGCACGGCGGCCCACCGGCAGGCGTGCCTTTTATTTGTTTGTAAACATCCATCCCATCATTAAGGAGCATCAATGATCCAAGTCAATGGTCTCACCAAGGATTATGGCGAACGTCGCGCCCTCGATAGTATAAGCTTTAATGCAAATCAAGGAGAAATCGTTGGCTTTCTTGGCCCGAACGGAGCAGGCAAAACAACAACCATGAGAATCCTCACGGGCTACATGCCGCCCACAGACGGAACCGCGATCGTGGCTGGATATGACGTGGTTGATGAATCGCTTGAGGTCAGAAAACGAGTCGGATATCTTCCTGAAACTGTGCCGCTTTACAGTGATATGACCGCGCTTGACTATCTCAAGTTCATGGCAGATCTGCGCCACATTCCAGACTCGGAAGAGCGCGCTTATGAAACATTGGAAATGGTCGACCTGCAAGACCGTGCCAACGGATACATTGGCAATTTTTCCAAAGGTATGCGTCAGCGTATTGGTCTGGCGCAGGCTTTGATCCATCGC
>JAXIPJ010000457.1:0-5412 GCA_045402985.1 Anaerolineales bacterium | reverse complement strand
GAAAAAGGTACGGATTTCCGTACTTGAAATAAAAAGCTGAAAGTGCCATAATCACTGCGTAAGTCGTCCTGCAAGGATGTAAGGAGGTGATAGTTGGCAGAAGTTGAAGACAACCCAAGAATAACAAGTTGTATACAAATCAAAAGGAGATGACGACAATGAAATACGCGCATATAAGAATATTGCTTGTTTTGACTCTAATATTTACTTGGTTTGGATTCCATTCGTCTCCAGCCTCTGCGCAAACCATTCCTGGAGACGTGAACCAAATTGTCACAGATTTGTCACTGCTAGAACCATACGTTCACTATGTTGAGGTTAAAGGTGTCCAGGCCCAAGTGTTGGATACAGAAGCAGCGCTCGCTGCTGGATTCTCGAACGATGTCATTTTGCTTGCCAGTGAAATGGTTGCCTACCAAAATGATTTGGTTGTGGCAGCATCAAAGAAAGTTCATCCACCTAAGGAGGAAAACTACTCTCATCTAAAACAATTCTTTGATCTTGCTACTCAAAATTTGACAAGCAAAGAGAGTTCAACTCCAGACTTGGCTGTAACTGCCGCTGCGGTAAATGCCTGTGGGGATTGGAGCCACCCTGTACCCAATTACACTCCCGCATGGTATAGTTACACGGCTTCCAACCCTGAGAGTAGGCTTATCGATATTGGATTTCATCACACTGCAAGCTACGCATGCGGGGGTGGAAATTGCTCAACAACAGATTTCACCCGCGGCAGGAGTTATGCTGGCCCCTATGGTACCTGCAGTTACCCTCGTTTCCGCGATCAGGGGCGTATAGTGGGAAGTACCTCCTACCGTATCCAGTATGGTGAACCTAATCCTGAGGTGCTTTCTTACAGTTGGCCCTATTGGAATTGGGGTTCTTACGTTTCATGGTGGCACAATACCTACTAGACTAGTTCATGAACAACCTTAAGTTGACGGGTAAAGGTAGAGTATTTCAACCATTCCTACCCTACAACTTTAACTTGTTGAGGTACTAGCCTGTAACTCAATGCGAGTTGCCAGCAAAACTATTGTTGGCAACTCGCGGTCTTTGGAGGTGAACAAATGAGTAGTCCCCACTCTAAGATATTTGTTCTGGGGATTATAGTTTTTTTGATAATTATTGTTGCAACGATCGAAAGTCAAACAAAATTTGTAAGGCGGTTATACGATAACATTGTGATGGATAACAAAAATCACTATCTGTCGTGCGATAAATTGCCATCAGTGAATGAAGTGACAAGCGTTGTGGAGAAACACAGAGACACCATTGAACAAATTGAACAAATAGATCCAGGCCATGCAGGAGTGGAGGTAGACTCACTATCTTGTCCTGGAAAAGCGGATATAGTTATATGGTATGCATCACACGAGGATAGGATAAAAATTGAGCAATTAATAAATAACAAGACCTTTTTTGGAATACCATACAGACTGCAGAATCAGTAATTTCTTTTGCCGCTTCGGTCGCAGGCGTGAGGGTGGCACATCCAAGAGAGACTTGATACCAACTCAAAGGCCAAAGCCTTCGGTTTGAAAGCAAAATGTGATGAAACCAGTGATGGCAATATTTCTGTTACTCTAGTGGATCACGATAAATCAGTAGCGAAAGATAAAGCGAGTAAGATGTTAGGTGAAATTGCCAAAGGCGAGGTTCTTGGGCCTTGGGAATTTACGATTACTGAGATAGAAAAATAGTTCGCCAAATTCTTAAAACCACCTGCTCATCATAGTGAGCAGGTGGTTTTATTTTTATTGTTCAGAACGGTTTACCTTTCCCATCTGGCATACACCGCCTGTGACAACAACCTGCCTGCGCTTTGCTCGCGTGTGACCAGTTCTCCCATTTCGATTTTCCCTTCAAAACCATTCATCATATCTTCCATAGCCTGCGCTATATGGATGGCCGAAGCGCGGACTGCGTAGATTGTTGTAACAACAAACAGTGGGTTATTGCTCAAACATTCCTGGCATGCATCGAGCAATGTTGGCAGCGATTTATAGACTTCCCACACTTCACCTTTGGGTCCGCGCCCGAACTTGGGTGGGTCGAGAATAATGCCATCATACTTCGCGCCGCGCCGTACTTCGCGTTGGACAAATTTCAGCGCGTCGTCCACGATCCAGCGGATGGGTTTATCTGTCAGATTCGATAATGCCTGATTATCACGCGCCCAGCTCACAGATTTTTTGGAGGCGTCCACGTGAGTCACTTTTGCTCCAGCTGCGGCCGCGGTCAGCGTGGCGAGTCCTGTGTATCCAAATAAATTCAGAACATTGATTTCCCTCTTTGATTGAGCGATCAATTCGCTGAACCAATCCCAATGCGCGGCCACTTCGGGAAATACCCCCAGATGACGACCGGGAGTCGTCATTGCCCAGAACTTCAGCCCACCTTCGCGCTGAGCGGAGGGAGCGGAGTGACCGTAGTCGAAGCGTGGGGTGAGGGGATAACTCATCTCCCACTTCTCACCCGCTTTCTTTTTGAAATCCCAGTGACCGCCGCTTTCTTCACCAGTGGGTTGAAAGACTGCATGTGCATTCTTCCATTCAGAATCGAGTGTTCGCTTCCACATTGCCTGAGCTTCAGGGCGCACAAAAACATATTCGCCAAAACGTTCAAGCTTTAATCCATCGCCGCTATCAATTAACGCGTAATCATTCCAACGCGACGATTCAAGAAGAGTGAATATGGGGTTGATCATATAGATTAGTACATTAGATGGGGTGGAGGAAAAGTTACACTTCCTTGATTTTTCACCCAAACGTTGTATAATGTGGGAAGAAGTGGTAGAAAATGGTAGGACGCCGGTTGCGCCGGCGTTCGCCTGTTAATAAGGAATTATAGCACAAATGTTCTTAGGTCAGTTCCAGCACAATCTCGATGAGAAGGGCCGCTTGATGATACCGGCGCGCTTCCGTGAATTGCTGGCTGCTGGCGCCTTTATCACACAGGGCTTTGACAAATGTCTCATGGTGATGACAGATGTCTATTTCAAACAGGTATATGACCGCATCAGCGCAATGAACCTCGCAGACCCGATGGCACGACTCTTGCGCAGACTCATTTTATCAAATGCTTATCCTGTTGAAGCAGATAAGGTGGGACGCATTCTCGTCCCGCAGAATTTACGTCAGGTCATCACGCTTGAAAGTGAAGCGATCGTCGCCGGGCAGGGCGAATACTTTGAGGTGTGGACTCCTTCCGCATGGAATGAGCAAATGGCACAACTGCAGGATCTTGAGACGAACGATCAACGCTTCGCCATGCTTGATCTTTCCAGGAATTACTTGTCGTCATAACGACGACCATTGGTCGTCAATATGAACGATTTGCCGCATCAACCTGTACTTTACAAAGAGATTATACACGCGTTGCAACCTCATGACGGTGGTCGCTATGTAGATGGGACATTGGGCGCGGGTGGACATGCCCGCGGAATTTTGGAGGCCTCTGCGCCAGATGGACAACTGTTGGGTCTGGATGTAGACCCGCAGGCGCTGGCGCTTGCTCGTAAGACCTTGGCTCCTTACGAACAGCGCACACATCTGGTGCAAGCCTCCTATACTTCTCTATCTGCTCAACTAGCTCAGCTCGGTTGGAAGGCAGTGGATGGAATAGTGCTCGACCTCGGTGTATCGTCCATGCAATTTGATACGCCTGAGCGCGGCTTCTCGTTTATGAACGATGCTCCGCTCGACATGCGCTTCGGCCCTTCAGCATTGCAGTCCGCTGCAGATCTGGTGAACGGGTACTCAGAACGGGAACTGGCGGATTTGATCTACCGCTACGGCGAAGAACGTGACTCGCGCAAGATCGCACGCGCAATTGTGAGAGCGAGGCCGCTTCATACGACCCGCCAACTGGTGGCCGTTATCGAAGCAGTTTCTCCCCGAAGAGGTGACCGCATCCACCCCGCGACGCGAACCTTCCAGGCGCTGCGTATCGCGGTAAATGAGGAACTGGCCTCAGTGGAAGAAGTGTTACCGCAAGCGCTGGCAGGCCTCGGATCCGGTGGAAGACTCGCAGTGATCTCCTTCCACTCGCTGGAAGATCGCATCGTCAAAGATTTCTTCCGCGAACAAAGCAAGGATCTGGTCAATCCGCCTTACGAACAAATTTATGAAGAGGAACGCAAGGCAACGCTGAAAGAGGTAAATCGAAAACCGATCACTCCCGGTGAAGATGAGATCAAATCCAACCCGAGAGCACGCAGTGCGAAACTTCGCATTGCAGAAAAAATGTAGGGACAGGGAGATCCTGCCCCTACAAACCGACCATCGCCCAAATAAAAGGTCGTTATGCAGGCTACTCAGATCGTACATGCTCATAAACAGGCTCCCTGGCGTATTCAACGCCAGTGGGTTGGCTCGTTCCTGCTTTCCCTGATCGGGTTGGCAATGATCGCCGCCTTGTATCTCGATGTGACCGCGCGTGCCGCAGTGGCTGGACGCGAAATTCAGGAATTGCGATTTGAGATCACCACCATTCAGCGTACCAATGCAGACCTTGAAACACGGCTTGCGAATATGACTTCCACGGTCGAAATGCAGCGACGCGCGCTCGAGTTAGGTTATCGCCCTGTGAAACCCGGTGAGTTGGATTATGTGGCTGTACCCGGGTTTTCCTTACCTGAACCTGAGATCCTGCTGGTGGCCGAAGATGCGCCTCCGCAGGTGCTATCGCTTCCGCCTGAATACTCACAATCCCTTATCGAATGGTTCGATGAGCGTATTAAATTCGGAGTCGTGCGGTGAGACAGCAATACGCCATCCGTTCAATGATTCTGGCTGCAGGCCTGGCGCTTGTGGGCCTGGCGGTCATTGCACAAATGTTTCGGATTCAGAGCAGCGAGCAGGCAAAGGATTTTCTCTCTCAAGGAGATCGCTACGCCGGTGAATTCCGCATGTTTTACCCGGAGCGCGGCGAGATTTATGACCGTCAGGGACATTTGCTGGCTGGCAATCGGACAGTCTATGAAGTGGGCGTGAGTCTGGATGAAATGACCAGCCCTGAATCACTGTCTCATACTTTGAGCACATATTTGGGCCTTGCTTATGAAGACGTCTACAATAAACTTACCAATTCCCCCGAGGGCTGGGAATATATTGTCGTGCAGGATTTCGTCGGCGCGGAAACAGTAAATTTACTTCAAGAACTCATGCAGCAACTGGAAGAAAAAGAGGATTTTCATCTGGATGGTCTTGGGTTCAAACCACATTTTCAGCGAAGTTATCCTGAGACTACACTGGCTTCAAATGTACTTGGCTTCGTCACTCGCGATGGTCGTGGCAATTTTGGCATCGAAGAGAAATACAACGATCTACTCGCCGGGAATCCCGTTCAAGTGTGGGTGCCGCGTGACCCGAACAAAGCCTTGGAAATTCCCAGAGTGCCCAATGGCAC
>JAXIPJ010000473.1:0-7103 GCA_045402985.1 Anaerolineales bacterium | reverse complement strand
ATCAGATCGAAGACAAGAGCTTGGTCATCCCTCAAAACGACAATGACCTCTATGCTGCAGCGATGGCGGAATTCATGACCCGTATTCACACCGTCAATGCCGATTTCAATGGACGCATCAAATCGTTGTATTTTTATGAGTGGCGAGATAACCTTTATCATTCAAAAATCTGGAATGTCGAAGAAAGCCCAATCCACGTAGCATTTGGCCTGTGTGACCGCTTAGGAACTCCAAAGTTCGATATTCGGAAACTTCTCGCAGAGGACAATTCGTGACCCCTGCCCCCTCGAACAGTATCCCGGAATTCAGACAAACCCCTGAGACCGTTTTCCAGCCACGAACCGCACGTGGATTTCAGGGCGGTGTCAACAAACTCGTGGATGCAATCCGCCCGTCGATGGGTCCGTTGCCTCGGACGGTTGCCATTGCCCGGGCCACAAGGACCCGTTCCCCTGAATTCCTCGATAGTGGCGGAATAATCGCCCGCCGCATTATTTCATTGCCAAATCGGGATGAGGACGCCGGGGCGATGTATATTCGCGGTGTGCTATGGAACCTGCACGAACGCGTTGGTGATGGCGTTGCCACGGCAGCGGTACTGTTCCAAACTGTCCTCAATCAGGGATTGAAATATATCGCCGCAGGCGGCAGTCCCATGACACTGCGCCATCACCTGGAGCAGGGCGCGGACATGATAGTCAACGCGCTCGACAATTTGACCCAGCCCATCGCTGACGCCCAGGCACTGACAGGTGTTGCACAAACCGTCTGCCATGACCAGGTTCTGGCTGAAACGTTAGGAAACCTCATTAATATTGTTGGCGAGGAGGGCCGGCTGGAAATTCGCGCCGGACGAAGCCGGGAGATCGAGCATGAACTGATCGCAGGCAGTTACTGGCCGGGGGCTTTGGTATCGAAAGCGATGATCTATAACATCCGTCGTTCCCGCACTGTTTTCGAGGATGCCGCCATATTGATAACCGACCTGGCGATCGAAGCGCCTCAGGAACTGGTGTCCGTCATCCAGGCAGCTGTCAATGCGCAGGTCAGGTATCTGGTGGTGATGTGCAGCAAAATCTCGGAGTCGGCGCAGGCCATCCTCTTGCAGAGCCGGAAGTCCGGCAAGCTACGAATCATTGGCGTGAAAACACCCGGCCTTCGCTCTGATGTGCAAATGAACAGCATGCTCGACATGGCAGTATTGACTGGCGCGAAAGTACTGGTCACGGCGGCTGGCGATACGTTGGCGGGTGTCACCCCACAGCACTTCGGTCATGCCCGTCGCATCTGGGCGAACGAAGAATATACAGGTCTTGTCCATCCACAAGGTGACCCCAAAGAAATCAGGCGACATATCAATGCACTCAGAGCAGCCTACAAAAACGCAGAAAAAGACGAAGAGCGGCAGAGATTGCACGAACGCATCGGGAAACTGCTCGGCGGTGTGGCAGCCATCGATGTTGGAGGTCTGACTGAAACCGAAATGGAGACACGCAAGGAACTTGCCAAACGCACGGTCCGCACCCTGCGCGGTGCCGCGCTCGAAGGGATTTTACCCGGCGGAGGAACCGCTTTATTAGCCTGCCGTTCCGCTTTGGATGAGTTGCTTGCGGACCGCGACTCGCTCGACGCCCGCGCCGCTCACCGCATCCTGACCGCCGCGCTCGAAGCGCCTTTCCGCACGCTGATGTCCAACAGTGGCTACAGCGATGGCAAAATCCTGGGCGAAGTGGAACAGGCCGGTCGCGGCGCGGGGTTCGACATCCTTTCAGAAAGAATCTGCGAGATGATTCCCAACGGCATCGTGGACGTGGCCGCGGTCCAAAAGCAGGCCGTCATCAGCGCCATTCGGGGTGCGGCGCTGGCGCTGACCATCGATATCCTCGTCCACCGCAAAAATCCTCCGATCGTCACCGAACCAGACGCCCCAGGAATTTGATAATGGAACAAGATCATATTCCCAACGATGATTTCGTCTATTGTCTCGCGGCTTCGCCAAACTTCAAGAAGGACGGGTTGGTCTTTGCCGCCAAAAAGACTGGCTTATATCGTTCCACAGATGAAGGCAAAACCTGGCACGACGCTTTTGCTTCCCTGGAAACCTCCGATCGAGTCCCGATCACCGCTGCGGCGGTCGCGGCTGACGGTGAAATCACCTACGTCTTCGCCGGCCTGAAGGGACAAATATTGTATTCGCCCGATGTAGGTCAAACCTGGCTGGGAACCGTTTTAGATACCCCCGACCCGCTGATTGCCGCGCTCGTTGTTTCACCCAATTTCGCGCAGGATGGAACTGTGCTCGCCGCAACGGTGCAGGATGGCATCTTCCGTTCCACCGATCGCCTCAGACGCTGGACGGGTTGGAACTTTGGCCTATATGACTCCCACATCAATACCCTGGCGTTCCTTGATTCGCAGATCGTTTTCGCTGGCACACAGAGCGGCATTTTTCGCAGCAGCAACGCCGGGCGTTCCTGGCGTGACCTTGATTTTCCGATCGATTGCGCGCCGGTAGTGTGCCTGGCCGTCAGCCGCCACGGGACCATCTATGCTGGATCCGAGACCGAAGGATTGCACGTTTCTTGTGATGAAGGAAAAACCTGGCAGCAATTGATGGAGGGCACTGTTGAGCAAATCCACCTGGACGCCAGGGAAAAGCTCCTGATTCTCAGGGATGGAGAACTCCTGCTTTCCGAAAATGCCGGCGACTCCTGGCGTGCGGCTCGTCCCGGATTTGAACCTGCCTCCGATATTTCAGCGGTGACTGCCCCTCTCGGGCTGGATCCCGCCAAACCCATTTTGGTTGGCTTATCAAACGGAGAGATAATCAAACTATGAACCACACTACCCCAAAACTTCACTTTGGCGCGTCGTTCTACCCTGAGCACTGGGACGAAGCCCGCTGGCCCGAGGATATTCGCCTGATGACAGAAGCCGGGTTCACCGCTGTCCGCATGGGCGAATTCGCCTGGAGCTCATTCGAGCCGTCGGAAGGAGAATTCCACTTCGACTGGCTCGACCGCGCCATTACCTTGCTGGCTGAGAACGGAATCGTCACCGTTTTGGGAACACCCACCGCCGGTCCGCCCGCCTGGCTGACTCAAAAATATCCTAAGGCCCTGGCGGTGAACGAACACGGACACCAATACGAACACGGGCAACGTTGTCACTACTGCGTTAACTCGCCCGAATATCACCAGCGTACCCGCAGCCTCGTAGAAAAAATGGCCGAACACTTTGGGAGCAATACAAACGTGATCGGCTGGCAGTTCGACAATGAATTCAACACCGTCTGCTACTGCGATACCTGCCGCGCCGCCTTCCAAAATTATTTGATGGAAAAATTTGGCAACCTGGATACGCTCAACGAACATTGGACAACCGCCTACTGGAGTCAGACCTATTCTGATTGGGCGCAAATTCCCATTCCCAAGTCTGGTCATAATCCCGGGCTGATGCTGGCATTCCAGCAGTTCATCACTCAATCTTACAGACGGTACCAAAAGCTGCAGTTCGACATCCTGCGGAAATACATCCCCGCAGGCGTTTGGACGACTCATAACTTCATGGGCTGGTTCCCGACCTTCGACCACTACGAGTTGAGCGCTGATCTTGATATGGCCTCCTGGGACTGGTATGTGGGAACCGGTCATCACAATCATCTCGTGAGCGGCGCGACACACGACCTTACACGCGGCTTCAAACGCCGCAACTTCTGGTTGATTGAAACCCAGCCCGGCAATGTCAACTGGTCTCACATCAACAATCAGGTTGATCAGGGCGAAGCGCGGGCTATGGCCTGGCATGCGATAGGTCATGGTGCTGATGCGATACATTACTGGCAGTGGCGCTCCGCCTACAACGGACAAGAGCAATACCACGGCAGCCTGGTTGACCAGTCAGGACAGCCGCGTCCCTTCTACACCGAAGCGGCCCACCTGGGCCGCGAGATCGCAATAGTATCCGAACTGCTAGCAGGTTCAGAAATCAAAGCCAAAGTCGCCATCCTGAACGATTACAACAGCCGCTGGTCGTTGAATTGGCAGCGCCAGCACAAGGATTTCGATTACGTCGACCATTTGCGGAATTATTACAAGCCATTGGCCGAACGGAATATCCCAGTTGACATTATCTCTGCGGACGCGCCCCTCGATGGCTACCCCCTGGTCATCGCCCCCGCGTTGGTCATCCTGACCCCAGAGCGCGTTCGGTGCTTAATCGAATTTGTCGAGGGCGGCGGCAACCTGGTTCTGACCCTCCGTTCGGGGATGAAAGACCAGTTCAACTCGCTCCTGCACCAGCGCCAGCCCGGAGGATTATCCACACTGACCAATGCCGAAGTCGAGGAATATTATCCGCTGGAGACGCCGGTGCCGGTGACAGGAAAATCTATTAATGGTGAATCCCATCTGTGGGCGGAACGCCTGCGCATCCTCGATACAACACAATTCACACAGGTTGTTGCGCGGTACGGCAAAGAGAACGGCTGGCTCGATGATCAAATCGCCATCACCGTCAACTCGAAAAAGAATGCTTTTGTTTACTATGTGGGAGCGTATCTCGATGAAAAATCACAAAGCGCGCTCACCGATATGATTCTGACCGTCAGCGATATTCGTCCACTGATGGAGACGCCGCGCGGCGTTGAGGTCTGCCAGCGAGTCTCTCCAGCCGGGGAGAAAATTTACATCATCATCAACCATCGTAAAGAATCACAAAAGTTAGCTTTGCCCTGGAAGGCGCACGAACATCTCAGCGATACAACTATTCAGGGCGAGTTGGACTTATCCGCCTATGATGTCGCGATTCTGACCAGAGAATCCTAGACCTTCGAACATTGGTAGACAGAGTTCCAACTGGCGAATCGATAATGTTTTCAGGAGCTACCTCATGCAAAACTTGATTCCATTCCCTGCCTCTATCAGACCAAGCGACGGAACGTATACCCTCCACTCGAACGCAGCCATATTTGTTCACCCGGATCAAGAGGAAATTCGCCGCGTCGGAGGCTTTCTCGCGGATTACCTCCGCCCCGCGACCGGATTCGAACTGCCAGTTTTGCCTGCTGAATCTGCCTCCACCGACGGAATTCTCGTGACGACGGATGGAGCGGGATCAGAATTCGGGGAAGAAGGCTACGAACTGGTTGTTGAGACCAAAGGGATTGTCCTGCGCGCCCTGCATCCAGATGGGCTGTTTCGCGGCGTCCAGACCATCCGGCAGCTCCTGCCTCCGGCTATCGAAGGAGGTACCCGGCAATCTGGTCCATGGCAAATAAACTGTGTCAGCATTCAGGATACTCCCCGCTTTGGCTGGCGTGGCGTGATGCTCGATGTCGCGCGTCATTTCTTTCCTGTCACTGCCGTCAAGCGCCTGATCGACCAAATGGCATATTATAAATTCAACATTCTGCACCTCCATCTGACCGATGATCAGGGCTGGCGGCTGATGATCCACTCTTGGCCGCGATTGGCGGAGTACGGCGGAACAACAGACTTTACTGGTGGTCGCGGAGGTTTCTATACCCAGAACGAATATCAGCAGATTGTCGAATATGCCGCGGCTCATTACATCAACGTCATCCCAGAAGTGGATATGCCTGCTCATATGAATAGTGCGCTGGCCTCTTATGCAGCTCTGAACGATAACGAAGAGGCGCGTCCGCTGTACACCGGCTATGAAGGGGGCTCCAGTTCTCTGGCCATCCACAATGCGGTCACGTACCAATTTCTGGAGGATACGCTGCGCGAGATCGCTGCGCTGACGCCAGCCCCTTACATCCATATTGGCGGCGATGAAGCGCATTCCACCGCTGAGTCTGACTATAAGATTTTCATTGAACGAGTCCAAAAGATCGTTCACGGACTTGGCAAGCAGTGTATCGGATGGGAGGAGGTCAGTCGGGCTGACCTGTTACCTGACACGGTCGTTCAGTATTGGTGGCAGGCACCGCTGGCGCAAGAGGCGGCCCGTCGCGGGCATAAGCTGATCCTGTCTCCTGCCTCCAGGGTTTACCTGGATATTAAATACGATGCGTCCACCTCACTCGGCCTGGATTGGACAAAACAATATATCGATGCACGCGATGCTTACGATTGGGACCCAGCATCTATATTGGAAGGCGTGACCGAAGAATCTGTCCTTGGCGTTGAAGCAGAGTTATGGACGGAAACCATCGCCACCTTAGACGACATGGATTTCATGTTGTTCCCGCGCGTGCCCGCCTGCGCCGAGATCGGCTGGACACCACAGGAAAAGCGCCGATGGGAGGATTACTGTCTGCGTCTGGCGAACCATGGGCAACGCCTGGCCGCGATGGGCATCAACTTCTTTCGTTCGTCGCAGGTGCCCTGGGAATAGAATTGCAGACCGAGAATGGATAAGGAAATCTCCATGGATAAAATCACGATCAGAGCGGATCAGGGCGAGACTCGCATCAACCGTCACATCTATGGCCATTTCGCTGAGCATTTAGGAAGGTGCATCTATGATGGGTTCTGGGTAGGCGAAGATTCGCCAATTCCCAACACCCGTGGCATCCGCCGCGATATCGTGGAGGCGCTGCGCAAACTCAGCATTCCCAATCTGCGCTGGCCAGGAGGTTGCTTCGCAGACGAATACCACTGGATGGATGGAATTGGTCCGCGCGCAAAGCGGCCAACAATGGTCAATAGCCATTGGGGTGGCGTATCCGAGAATAACCACTTCGGCACCCACGAGTTCATGGATTTGTGCGCACAGCTCGGGTGCGAACCTTATATTTGCGGAAATGTGGGCAGTGGCACCGTGCGCGAAATGCAGCAATGGGTCGAATACCTCACCTGCTCTGAAAAGAGCCGAATCTCTGACTTGCGCGCTGCCAATGGACGACTGGAACCATGGAAAATAAGCTTTTGGGGAGTCGGTAATGAAAGCTGGGGGTGCGGCGGCAACATGCAGCCTGAATATTACGCGGATGAGTATCGCCGGTTTGCCACCTACTGTAGAAACTTCGGCGATAACCGGCTGTTCAAAATTGCGTGCGGTCCAAACAGCAAAGATTATTCCTGGACTGAGACCCTCATGGAGCGAATCCCGCCATCGCAGATGCACGGACTGTCACT
>JAXIPJ010000334.1:0-9646 GCA_045402985.1 Anaerolineales bacterium | reverse complement strand
GTACATGATGGAAAATATAACCAGGCAGATCAACTCGTTCCTTGCTACACTGATAACGACCTATCGCCAGCAAGCGCAGATCGTTCAGGTCCTTATTCCTGTCCTGTTAGTGCTTGCGTTTTGTTGTCTTTGTTCGGTCCTGATTCCTTTGTTGTCGCGCAATCCTTCCAACGCCGCCCCAAGCCTTAGTGTTTTCACAGCTTTCAATATATCTGAAACCCCCGCTTGTGAACTCGACACCAACCCCAAAACAGTTTATCTTTAAATGTATACCCTATTCTGGAATCGATTAGATCGGTGATTGATTTATTCTTGATAAATAAGAGGTGCTTATATAGATATTGTCCTAACCAACCTCCCCGCGTACGCCATTAAACAGCCACTTCAGATTCAAAAGGAGCACCACAATGAAACTCGTGAAGTACAAGTTTCTCTTTCCTGGCACGACCTTGCCGATGGCTGCGCTTGTCCTGGGGAGTTTGGGTAGTATGTGCGGGGTCAATGCCCAATCAGTGAACCTGCTTACCAATCCAGGTTTTGAAACGGGCGCGTCCCAGTCACCCAGCGGCTGGACGGAATCTGGCAGCACAGACACATCCAAAAGCGA
Organism: Anaerolineales bacterium; assembly: GCA_045402985.1. Lineage (GTDB taxonomy): Bacteria > Chloroflexota > Anaerolineae > Anaerolineales > Villigracilaceae > Defluviilinea. The sequence continues at coordinate 9,039 of JAXIPJ010000334.1, read as the reverse complement.
TGCAGATGGCGCCCACTCCGGCACCTATCAGGGAACATTCTGGAAAGCAGCCTCTTATACGGTGGGAATTCATCAAACAGTAACTGGCTTGCCCAATGGAACCTACACCCTGAGCGCGTGGATCAAATCAGGCGGCGGGCAAAACACTGCCCGCATGGAAGCAAAAAACTGCGGCGGTGCACAGCAGAATTACAATCTGCCCAAAGACAATTACTGGAGAAAGTTGACCATCTCCAACATCAATGTCATCAATGGACAATGTACCATCGGCTTTTACTCGGTAGCTTCAGCAAACCAATGGATGAATTTCGACGATGTAGAATTTATTATGAACAGCGCCAGCCCAACTTCAACCCCCACACAAGTTCCAACCAGCGAACCCACCCCCACCCCAACGCCAGCGCCCTCCGGGCTGAACATGCGCGGCGCAGATATTTCTTCGCTTCAACGCGCACAGGACTTGGGTCAGTTATATTACAACGCCAGCGGAGTCCAGGGACACCCGCTGGATATTCTTCAAAGCGTTGGCGTCAACTATATTCGCCTGCGTATCTGGGTCAACCCGATCAGCGGATATAACAACATGTCCAAAGTTGTGGCATTTGCTCCACAAGTTAAATCACGGGGTATGAAACTATTAATTGATCTGCATTATTCCGACACGTGGGCAGACCCGGGCAAACAATTCAAACCTGCTGCCTGGAATGGTCACAACCTCAACCAGCTCAAGGCCGATGTATACAATCATACCTTCAGCGTATGCAATGCCCTCAAAAACGCAGGCGCAACGCCGGATATGATCCAGGTCGGCAACGAGATCACTCCCGGTCTGCTCTGGGAGGAGGGGCGTATCAGTAATAATAACTTTACTAATGCTGCCGCGCTGGTGAAGGAAGGCTATAACGCAGTCAAAGCATGTGACTCATCCATCCTTGTCATGCTCCACACCGATCGCGGCGGCGATAATGCAGGCGCGCGTTCGTGGTATGACGGAATGCAGGCACAAGGCGTGAACTGGGACGTGACCGGTCTTTCCTATTATTGCTACTGGCACGGCACCATCGCCGCCATGCAAAGCAATGTCGCTGATATCAAAGCCCATTATGGCAAACCTGTCGTCATCGTTGAAACATCCTACACTTTCTCCACGGGTGACGGTGATAGCGAACCCAACGTCATTAACGCCGCCCTGCCCTGCTCAGACTATCCCTCTTCGCCCACGGGTCAGGCAAACTTCTTCAACGCTGTCAAAACCGCGGTTAAGAACGCAGGTGGCGAAGGCGTCTTCTGGTGGGAACCCACCTGGGTTGGCACAGCTGGCAACGGCTGGGATCCGGCTGACATCAACGGCACCGGCAGCGGCTGGGATAACCAGGCAGTCTTCGACTTCAACTTCCATCTCAACCCCAACATCAATTGGTGGACTCCGTAAATCTAAAATCGTCCCGAAGGATATGAAGACTCAATTGAGTCTTCATATCCTTCGGGACGTTCTGTTTCGATGGGCTTTCCCCACACGCTATTAATCGAGTAATACTACCAAAGAAACACCCAGGCCTTTACCACTGAGAAACCGAGCCACGGGGATTTTTAAAATGCTTTTCTCCGTGTTTTCGCGAAGCATACTCGAAGAGTGGCGGTGGTCATAGCGAAATGATACCGCCACCGTGAAGTAGAAGCGCAGATGTCGAATTGCCGCGGGGCAACCCTGGAGGATAGCCTACACTAGATCTTATACCTCATGAGGACGGCTCCTCAAAGATCGAAGACTGAGAAGGATGAAACAATTTCCTGGGTCTTCTTGCAGACGTTCGTAAAGTCAACCTTACCAGGATGCCGATCAAACAGATCCAGATCGTTCCGATAGCAATGATCGTGTAGGGTAGTGCACCCGCTGGCAGGTTGTTGCTGATATGGTCGATGGCAGCCGACAAGAGGACCTGTCCATTATGCTTTGCGGACATGATGCCCTGGGATGTAGCGGACGCAATGTAACTACGATAAGGTCCAACATCGGGAATGATTGTTCTGAAAACTATGTCGGACCGCAGTGTGAAAGCAAACATAACATACACCGCCATAATGACTGCATATGCCATGGGTTTACCAACATACTTTACAACAGGAATATCGAGCTTGCTCCAATTTTCCTTAACGTGCAGGATGATAATAGCCGCCAGAACTACCGCGTAGGTGAGGGAATATACAATGCAAAAATAATAGTACCCTCCAGCCTTTACTGGATCATTGATCAGAATCGCTGTGCCTGCCTCGACAAGCATGATAATGACATAGGGCAACACCGCGACGAAAGGCAATGGCTTGGCGCCCTTCCATCCCTTAGGTGTTACCTTGAATGTGAATTCCTTGTTAAAGAGAACGCCGAGAGCCGCCTGGAGACACGCGTACAAAACCCACGGCCACCGAATAAATTGGAAGAATACCATCTGCCAGCTAGCGATCGGTGTATCAGCGGGGCGCAGCCAGCCATTCCGCTTGATGAAGCGCATAACTATGATACCCGCCAAACTAAGTACGAATGCCCGGAGAATAAATTCGGGCAGCAAAACGTTGACCCATGGCTGACCCGTAACCAACGCGATGATAGGAAACAGGAATCCCAGGAGCATGAATACGGCGTAGAGTGGATACCATCCCTGGGCAAACGCATATTCGAACTTCAGGCGAAGCGGAAGCCCGGACCAGTACCCCTTGGTCCAAATGAGCAGGGTTCTCATCAAAGAACCTGCCCACTGAAACTCCTGGGTTACGGAATCAGCAAAGCTTCCCGCACCATCGCCATGTGCGATAGCGTTTAGTGCGAATGCACCGTGCCAGCCCGCTGAATTCATCGCAAGACCTGTGGTGTGATCTTCTGCCAATTCGGGGCCCAGCGTCCCAACCGCCACAACTTGTCCGTTACGCTTGTGGACGAGGGATTGCAGCGCGGTTTTGCGAACCATATAGTGGCTTCCTATGGGCATGGGTGCCCAATCGCGGCAATAACCCGCTTGAAGTGAGCCATGCATGGAAGCCTCTGCATATAGTCGTGCACGGACCACCCAGGACTCATCCGTGTTAGCATCACAAATCGACGGTGCAGCAACATAACCGACTGTCGGATCCGCAAACGGTCGAGCCATTTCCAGCAGGTAACTTTCTGTAGGAACATGGTCGGCATCGAGTTGTGCGATGTAATCGTACTTGAAGCCTCCAGCCTGTTCATAGAAGTACGTCAAGTTACCTTCTTTGGAACGTGCCTTTCTCGGGAAAGTCGAGTTCTGATAACCAACAATCCCATCCCGGCAGGAAACGTGAACGTGGTGCTTATGACACCACGATACAATCTCGTCGTCAATCGTTTCGGTTGCCAACCAGACATCGTACTTATAGGGAAACTTTTGTTCTAACATCGCGGTGAGTGTCTTGGACACTACCGACCAGGGTTCAGATGGAGCTTTTGTGACCACCATCGCGTATGAACCTTCCGGCGGGGTCAGCTCGGGATTGGCGATTTTCATGCGGTAAACGAAGAGAAAATAATAGCCAGGCAAGATGAGTGTCCATCCGATCACGATACTATTAAGGTACATTCCCCACAGAGTCACGAAGTGATCCTGTCGAAGCCACCAGATCCAAAACCAGATAAGAGTAGAGAACCAGAGAGCAATCAGTCCTATATACTTCAGCTTCTGTTCCTTGCTCATTACGTCGATGAAAAATTGCTTATTATTCATTCATAAATCCTTTCTTATTCTCGAAATTCGCTGCCGAGCAGCAGACGCGTGTGAGCAAGCTGCTATCTATCAGCAGGTATCTATTATTTTGCGTTGCATTTGCACTTGGTAGGATCTACAGACTTGTAAAATCTGCGTCGTCCACCCTGTGGAGTGTTACGATCGCCCGAATGTAGTCAATGCCTTATTTTAAGAAAACGCACCGTGCCATGAGCCACACGTCTGTTGTTAGTATGCTTACATTTCTGCAAGCTGATATCATGACTACTTACAAATAGGATAGTTACAATTTCAGGGTCGCAAAAAGGTTACAAAAGCATATGTATGCGTCACAAAACGTGCCTTTTTGGTCGTAATCTCAATGGTTTCTTTCTGTGATCCACAGGAGGATTGCAGAAGTTACCTGCAATTAGCATGACCAAATCCGAAAGTTGTCCATTAGGTTTCGCAACACCTATCCCACAGATTGCGATCGCCTGGCGCCCGCAGCCAGGCGATCGCGATCAAACAGCACCAGGGGTTGGGGATGCCCGCCACGACCTAGGGGCGAATCCAATTTACCCGCTTTGAGAAATGCCATGGTTGGATAGGCGCGTACGGTCTCTAATCCGAGGACCTCTTGATAGAGGGCCACCGCACCAGAATTAGGTTTTCGACATTGGTGTAATTATTGTTGTCTCGCAATATATTGAGAGAACAATTGGGCAAAACGTTTGATTTCTTTGTACTGTATCTTCCCTTGATCCAGGGAAGGGCGCGGTTCGGAACAGGTCCGCTTGGGGGCACATAAGAGTCATCGCAACGGTGACTCTTTTTATCTACTTAGATGGTTTGAGGAATTTTCTCTTTGGGAAGCAATCTTTTAATTCCCTCGATGAGCGCAAGCGCCACCAGGATCGCGGTCCCCAGCACTAAAAACATGCCGCGCCCGCCGAGGCTTTCCAGCAGCAGTCCGCCAACAAAACCACTGACTGCTGAACCAAAGCCAAACATCACTGCTCCGTAGAGTCCCTGTGCCGTGGATTTCAATCCCGCTGGCGCGTTTTCATCCGCATAAGCCACACCAGCCAGCCACAACGCCGGGAAGATCGTCCCACTGAAAGCCTGAAGAATGAAGACCTGCAACGTGGAATCAACGACAGCATAGAGCAGGGAACGGATGCCGATCAATACCAACGCGATCATAAACAAGCCATAAGCACTAAAGCGCCGGACAAGACGGTCACCAAAGAAGAAGATGGGGATCTCGGTGAGTGTTGCGATGGTGAGTGCAATCCCCATCTGACCTTCGTTGGCGCCCAACTCCGCCATGTATGGGAACAAATAGGACGCAACAGAGAACGCTCCCACTCCGCCAAGAAATGAAAGCAGCAGGAAGAAGATCCAGCGTCGATTTGCAACTAAGGTCCGTATGCCGCCATTCCCTGCTGCCTGCTCCTCCTTTTTGCCGAAGGAAAATTTCTGGCTGACCAAAAAATTAATGAACATGATCATGGAAAACATGAGAAAGGCGATCCTCAAGCCGTGGTTTTCGACCAGTGTTCCTGCAATGGGCGCAAACACTCCCCAGCCTATTGTGCCACCAAGACGGATGCGCCCATACATCGCCCGCTCGTCTCCCAGCATCGACATCGTGGCACTATCTGCGAGAGGCGAAACAGGCGATATGAAAATATTGAAAATCATAATTAAGATAAATACGATCACAAATTCCTTCATCGAAGGCATGATCAGCATTACGCCGATGGTAACGGCCAGGCCCAGGCCCATGATCAATCTGTGACGCCGTGTTGAATCGGCAACGCCCGTCAGAAGAGGCCCGCCAATCAGAGTGACCAACGGTGGCACCCCGGTCAGCAGACCAATTTGCGCTCCGTTAAACCCAAGCCTCTGGTAAAAAAGAACTATAAATGGGAGCAGCGATGCGAAAGCCGCGAAGTATAAAAAATAGAAACTGAAGGGCCAGATCTTTTTCATAATTTCCTTAAGAGTGCTCCAGCCGCCGTCCCTTGCGAAGCATCCTGTGGACGGCGGCATCCCACAGGGATGCTCACCTGCACTGCGCCGAACGCACGATTTTGCTTGGCAAATCGGGCGCACACTTGCCCCAGTGGGTCGGTGCCGGGGAGTGTCGCAAGGGACGCCACCTGGAACATATAGCATATAAGATTATAGAGTCTCATTATATCCAGTATGGATTTTCAAATGGAGTAAAATTTACCGATGTCCGATATTCTTGTCGTTGGCTCGCTCAATACTGACCTGGTCGTGCGCGCGCCGCGTTTTCCACAGCCAGGCGAAACGATCAGCGGCGAAGATCTGCACGTCATTCCAGGCGGCAAGGGAGCCAACCAGGCTGTCGCCGCCGCTAGGCTTGGAGCGCGCGTATCCATGCTTGGGCGCGTTGGCAAAGATAATTTCGGCGATTTTCTCCTTGATAACCTAAAATCAAATCATGTGGATTCACAACTTGTCCAACGCGATGAAGCGTCAACGGGTACAGCCATCATCATTGTGGATGCAAATGGACAGAACAGTATTGTCTTATCTGCCGGGGCAAATGGAAAAGTCTCTGCTGCAGACCTCGCTTCATTCCCGGATCATCAACTGCTCCTGCTCCAACTTGAGATACCTATTGAGACAGTTTTATCCGCCGCCAAACGCGCGCACGAAAACGGGCTGCGTGTGATCCTGAATCCCGCGCCAGCGCAACGCATCCCTGCCGAATTGATCGCGCTGGCAGATTTCATCATTCCCAATGAAACTGAATTGAGTTTACTGACAGGCTTACCCGTCAATGATACCAACTCAACAGATTCCACCGAACAAGCCGCGCGCGCATTGTTGGACCAGGGCGCGCAGAATGTGATCGTTACATTGGGAAGCAAAGGCGCGTTGATCGTAACAAGCGCGTACGCGCATGCAATACAAGTAGACACGTATCCAGTGGATGTAGTGGATACTACCGCCGCAGGGGACGCATTCATCGGCGGCTTCGCAACGGCCTTATTGCATGATAAGTCACTTGAAGAATCCGTGCGTTACGGCTGCGCTTGCGGCGCGCTGGCAACGACAAAATTCGGCGCGCAACCTTCCCTGCCGACAAAAGAAGATGTAGAGAAATTATTAAAATAATATGCTCCCGCCGCCGTCCCCGGCGGCGAGGACGCCGCCTGGAGCTTTATTGGACCCAAAACGTATTCTCATTGACACAGACCCCGGCATTGACGATGCTTGCGCGATCCTACTGGCTTTGGCTTCGCCCGAATTATCCCTTGAGGGATTAAGCATTGTGCATGGTAATTGTTCATTGGAACAGGGCACGCTCAATGGCTTGTCCATTTTGGAGCTGGCAAATGGAGGCGACATCCCTGTTGCAAAGGGATGTGAATTACCTCTCGTACAACCTTCCCTGCTTGCACTGGAGACGCATGGGAACAATGGCCTAGGGTATGCGAAGCTTCCAGAACCGCAGATCCGTCCCATAGCCCAGCATGGATGCGACTTTCTTATCGAGAAGATTCTCTCATCGCCCGGGGAAATCACGCTGGTGGCTATCGGTCCGTTGACGAATGTCGCAATGGCCATCCGCAAAGAGCCGCGTTTTGCTGAGGCAGTCAAAGACCTGATCATCATGGGCGGCGCGATCCGTCATCAGGGCAATAGCACTCCGCTGGCAGAGTTCAACGTTTATGTTGACCCGCATGCTGCACATATCGTCTTTCATAGCGGAATTCCCACCACGCTCGTGCCGCTGGATGTGACCTATCAATGTATTCTCACCCCGGAAGATGTAAAACGCTTGAACAAGATCAATTCACCGATCCCCAAGTTCCTCGATGAATCGACACGCTTTTACATGGAGTTCCATGACGAGCATCAACATATTTTAGGTTGCGTCATCAACGATCCGCTCGCTCTTGCGCTTGCATTTGCTCCTGAACTATGCGATTATCAGGAACATTATGTGGATGTGGATATTTCGGGCGGTGTTTCAATGGGCAATACGTTTGCAGATTTTTATCACCATACCAAAAAGCCCGCCAATATGAGGGTGGCTTTGGGCGTGAGGGCCAGGGATTTCATGGAGTTGTTTCTGGAGAGGATGGAGAACCTTTCAAGCTCCATCGGGTCTTCGCGAAGCATCCCTGAAAGGGAGAGACCCCGATAAAGCAAAGAAGTGAACCAAATTTACATGCGCGGTGTTGTAGGAATCAAATATCAGAAAAGGAGAATGCAATGTTAGAAAACATCAAGAAGGATTTCAATACCATGACCTGGGTGCTCATACCTGTGGCAATTGCCATCAATATTGCCATTGGGCAGATCGTGGTTACGCTCAAATTGCCTGTGTTCCTCGATTCCGTTGGAACAGTTCTTGTGGCTGTACTTTGCGGCCCGTGGGCAGGCGCGCTGACGGGCGCACTCTCCAATACAATCTGGGGTATTGCCATCGACCCGAATGCATTCCCCTGGTGGCCCGTAGCCTTTTTCATTGGCCTGGTCTCAGGCTTCATGGCAAAAGCGGGCTGGTTCAAGAGCTGGTGGAAGGTGGTCGTAACAGGCTTCGTCGTTGCCCTCACAGCCGCGACCATCTCAACCCCGATAGCCGTTTATCTCTTCGGCGGGATCACAGCCAGTGGTTCATCCTTCATCACAGCGTATCTGATGCAAACAGGTGTAGGAGTGTTTCAGGCTGTATTTAGTACCAGCTTCCTGGTTGAACCTGTAGACAAGATCACTACGGCCATGCTTGCCTTCGCCATCGTCCAAGGGCTTTCAAGGCGCTTCGTTGCCCGCTTCCCGCGCCCTGAGAATGTGGAAGCTGAAGGCGGCGCAAACCAGACCCAGCTTTACATCGCTGTTGGCGTCGTCGTGTTGCTTGTATTGTTCGCGGCATTCATGCTTCGCAACATCCTCGGCGGATAATATTGCCCTGTACGAAAAAGAGACCAGATGCGAATATCTGGTCTCTTTTTTTGTCGTTTATAATCAACGCCAATGCACGAAAGACTTTCCTTCTACGCAAAACGCAACAGTGTGCTTCACCGCCTCAACCCGCTGACCAAACTGACTCTGGTTTTTGGCCTGGTTCTGATCTCGTTCCTCACTCCGTTTTACTGGACTCCGCATCTGTTGATCCTTTTTGGAGTCATCCCACTGAGCTTCATCGGAAAAGTGTCGCGCGAATATTTCAATACAAGTCTGCGCCTCATCCTGCCTGCCGCCGGGTTCCTTTTCATCATGCAGGCCCTCTTCCAACCACTTGAGGGCCAGGAACTTTTCCATATCTGGTTTTTGC
>JAXIPJ010000009.1:0-26697 GCA_045402985.1 Anaerolineales bacterium | reverse complement strand
GCCGATCAACTCACCACCGATTACTGGTTCACCTCCTACGATGACCTCGGCATGATCACTTATCTCGTCATCGGCAACCCGCATGCCACCCTGACTGCCGAAGTGGATGTCTACATCGGTGGCATCAAGCGGAACACCACGCCCTACTCCATCGCACCCGGACAACGCATTTTCCCCCGCTACGGCATCAATGCCGGACCGGTGCATGTGGTCAGCACCAATGGGGTGGACATCTTCACCAGCGAGCGTACCAAGTTCGGGCCGAGCTTCAATGAACTCCTGGGCTATCCTGGGAACCAACTCACGACTGACTACTGGTTCACCTCCTACGACGATGTCGGGATGATCACCTATCTCGTCATCGGCAATCCGCATGCCACCCTCACTGCCGAAGTGGATGTCTACATCGGTGGCGTGAAGAAGAACACCCTCCCTTACTCCATCGCGCCCGGACAACGCGTCTTCCCCCGCTATGCCATCAATGCTGGACCGGTGCATGTGGTCAGCACCAACGGGGTGGACATCTTCACCAGCGAACGCTCCAAGTTCGGCCAAAGTTTCAATGAAGTCATGGGCTATCCTGGGGATCAATTGACCACCGACTACTGGTTCACCTCCTATGATGACACCAGCATGATCACCTATCTGGTGATCGGCAACCCACATGCCACCCTCACCGCCGAAGTGGATGTTTACATCGCAGGGGTCAAGAAGAACCTGACCCCTTACGTCATCGCTCCGGGACAGCGCGTTTTCCCCCGCTACGCCATCGACCAGGGTCCGGTGCAGGTCATCAGCACCAATGGGGTGGACATCTTCACCAGCGAGCGAGCCAAGTACCTGAGTAGTTTCAATGAGATCCTGGGGCTGGCCAAGGATCAGCTCACCACCGACTACTGGTTCACCTCCTACGACGATGTCGGCATGGACACGGAACTCGTCATCTCTGCACCATAAGATTTCACCAAGAAATTAATACCAGTTCGTAAATAACAACAGGCAGGTGAGAAATCACCTGCCTGTTATGAGTAGGTCAAAACCTCTCCTTTTTATTTCAAACTACCTTACGGGCAATCAAAAGTGTAGCTCACCTGTTGTTCAATTCTCTCACTGCGGCCCACCACACCTCCAGACCGGCTGAGTCCCACGAATTGATAATCAAACCATGCATTTGGTTTTCGGAAATTTGCATTTACACTCTCTCCAGAAAAGACAAGCGTAAAGTTACCGTTTGCATTCGGGAGCATTCTGCCCGCGTTTTGCCAATCGAAGACCGCTCCAGTTGCCCTGTCTTCCGTTCTATAATAGAAATCCACCGCCGTAATGTTGGCATCGGTCGGCGTTACACTAAAGGTGATCTCCTTGCTAAGCTGACAGCGCAAGGCAAAAGCATCTGCTGTACGCGTCATATTCACAAACCAGCCTGCACCCAATGCGTTATCGACAGCGATTGGTCCACCACTTGCAGCGGTATTCACAGCTACAGCGGTCGGAGCAGCTGGCTGAGTCTCTGGCGCGGCCGTTGGTGGGATTGCGGTCGGTGGCACTGCTGTAGGTGGCGGAACTTCAGCGGCAGCCTGTGTGGAGGTCACCACTACGACCACAGTTTCCACTACCACTACAGGAGTTGTAGTTGCTTCAGGTGGCGCGGCGGTAGGCTGCTCTATTGTTGTTGCTGTTGGCGCAGCGCATGCAGTTAGTGCAATTGCAAGTAAAAGAACAAATATTTTTTTCATATGCATTACTCCTTTGTTTTCAGCATTCTATATCAGGAACTCCATCATTGCCTTTGCAGGTCTGAAAAGAGGACTTATTTACCAACAGCTGCGTTTTCCATCTCATCCCCATCCAATGCCACAAACTCGGTTATAATTTTTTCATGCTTACTCCTGAGCTGATCGAATCAAGGCTGGATAAGATTCTCTTACGCGTTCAAAAACCCGGACGCTATGTGGGCGGCGAACTCAACAGCGTTCAAAAAGATTGGGATTCCATCCAGACCAAAGTTGCCCTGGTCTTTCCGGATATTTACGACATCGGCGTTTCAAACGTTGGGCTCAAAATTCTTTACGACCAGGTCAATCAACGAACAGATGCACTTGCGGAACGTGCTTACGCACCCTGGTTCGACATGGAATCCCTCATGCGCGCCAATGGGATTCCGCTCTACACGCTCGAATCAAAGCGACCTCTGGCTTGCTTCGACCTCATCGGCTTTTCCCTCCCCTATGAGACTCTCTACACCAATGCGCTCAATATACTCGATCTCGCTGGGATTCCTGTCCACTCAATAGACCGTAACGAGAATCACCCTATCGTCATCGCCGGCGGACATTCCACCATGAACCCCGAACCGATGTATGCATTCATGGATGCATTCGTCATTGGTGAAGGCGAAGACGTCATACACGATATTATTAACGCCATCCAAAACTTCAAAATAAAAAGACAGGATGAAGGCAGCCCTATCTTTCATCTCTCTTCCTTCGATGCACGCACGGAACTTCTGCACTCACTCGCTCACATTCAAGGCGTCTACGTCCCGCGTTTCTATGAGGCCTCCTATATGGAGGATGGAACAGTTTCGCAGATAGAACCAACCGTCCAGGATATCCCCAGAATCGTAACCAAACGGCTGGTTGCAGTGATGCCTCCCCCACCAACGAAATTCATCGTCCCTAACATTGACATCGTCCACAATCGCGTTTCGATCGAGATCATGCGTGGGTGTACGCGCGGATGTAGATTCTGTCATGCGGGCATGATCACGCGTCCCGTCCGCGAAAGAAGCGTGGATGAGATCCTGTTGGCAGCGGAAGAGGCCATCAAAAATACAGGCTTTGAAGAGTTGGCGCTCCTATCCTTGTCGTCCTCCGATTATTCGAATGTGCTGGAGTTGGTCACCAGAGTCGGAGAAAAGTTCGGCGGCACGCATCTAAAAATTTCCCTGCCTTCCCTGCGGATCGAATCTGTTTCGATAGACCTGATGGAAAAACTCAGGACCAATCGTGCTGGCGGATTCACACTTGCACCCGAAGCCGCCACAGAGCGCATGCGCCGCATCATCAACAAATATATTTCAGATGAAGACATCATCAATACCACGCGTGAGATCTACTCCCGCGGCTGGACAACGATCAAGTTGTATTTCATGATCGGCCATCCCAGTGAGACGCTAGAAGACGTTCAGGCAATCGCAGACCTGTGTAAGCGCGTGATTTCGGAGGGCCGAAAAGTGGCTGGCATGAAAGTGAAGTTGAATGCGGGTGTCAGCACTTTTGTGCCAAAATCACAGACACCATTTCAGTGGGTCTCATGCGATACGCCTGAAAAGATCAGGGCCAAACAGGCGTTGCTCAGGCGCGAACTGCGCGATAAAAATATAAAGTTGAGCCTCACCGACGCCGAGGATTCGTTTCTGGAAGCCTGGCTTTCGCGCGGCGACCGGAAGCTTGCCGAGGTGGTTTACACAGCCTGGAAGAATGGCGCAAAGTTTGATGCCTGGCATGAGGGCCGCGCCTACGAAAAATGGATCGCCGCCTTTGAAGAGCATGGCCTCGACCCGCTCTTTTATACGCACCGCCAGCGCCGCACGGATGAAGTTTTCCCGTGGGAACATATCACAGCCGCGGTCCGAAAGAATTTCCTCTTTCAGGATTTCAGGCAATCCCTTGAAGGACAGATCCGCGTGGACTGCCGTTTGAATTGTTTTGCATGTGGCATTCTGCCGACCTTTGCAAATATGAGGCGTGAGAATCCCGGTGAGGTGTGGAAATGCCCGGATGTAAAATCACCCCTTTCACTCAATCCATCCTCGATGTCCAGTCTTAAGCTGCCAATTGTCGGAGATTAGTCTAGGAGTCATTGCATGAAAAGGTATTCGGTGCGCCCCGCCAAACCTGATGATATCGAAGCTGTGCATGAGCTGATCGCCAGGCAAAATTTATTCGATTACGGTGACGAGCTGCGGACGGTGGACGATGTGCACAAGATTTGGGAAAGCATTAACATCGAAACTGAAACCTGCACAGCGCACGCAGATGGGCATCTGGCAGGTTATGCCGAACTCCTTGAAGGCGATTCCATTTACATTTATCTGGCTGATAGAGGCAACGTTGATCTTGCTTTCCAATTGCTGACCATAGTGGAGGAAAAAGCTCTCGTTCATAAATTGGAAAAGGTCCAGCTATTTACAAAGATCAGCGAGAAAAATAATACCCTTCTGCAACTCTTCGCCTCCAACGGATACAAATCGAACCTCTCGTTCATCATCATGCAGCTTGAAATGGACGCGCCTCCTCCCCCTCCGCAATGGCCGGATGGTATCACCGTACGTCCGTTTGTCAGTGGGCAGGATGAACAGGTAACCTATCAAGCCGATGAGGAAGCCGCCGAAGATAAAGGGTATCATCAACCTCTCAGCTATGAGGCCTGGGTAAAACGCATGCGCATGGATAGGGATTTCTTTGACCCGGATATATGGTTCCTCGCCTGCCAGGAAGATGAGGTGGCCGGAGTTGCCCTGAATCTGTATGACCAGGATTCCAAAACGGGCTGGGTGGATCATCTCAGCGTACGCCGCGCATGGCGAACTAAAGGGATCGGGAAAGCCTTGCTTTTACACTCATTCGCCGAATTCTATCGGCGCAGCGTCCGGAACATAAAGCTGAGCGTAGACTCAAAAAGCCTCACCAATGCTCCGCGGCTCTACGAACAGGTGGGAATGAAAATAATACAGCAGTATCACATTTACACAAAAGAAATCTAAAAAAAGGGTATCATATAGAAATGCCACAGACACCACCAAGGTCAGCAAAGCAATTCATTAAGAAGTTACTGATTGAACGCGATAAATTTGAGCTGTTGCTGAATCGCGTGGGTTATTCGCGCCGCATGACCTTGAAGGGCGTCTCGGGAAAATGGTCCATCAAGGATATCCTTGCGCACGTTCTCGCCTATGAGCAGTATATTGCCGACCGCCTGAACGAAATATTGCAAGGTGAACATTACACACCCTGCAAAACGCGAACAGCGCTGGATGCCTTCCTGGATGAATTCGGTTATCCAGATTTTGGCTCACCGTTATTGGATGATGATGAACCCAATGCCTGGGTCGTTCAAAGATATCAGAATGTATCCTTGGAAGATGTTATCGCGCAGGAATTACAGGCATTTTCTTCCGTGATCTCAGCACTGGAAAAGATACCTGATGAATTGATAGTTCAGCATAATCTACACGAACGCGTGGCCAACAACACCTACAAGCATTATCATGAACATGTTCGCGACATCCGAAACTGGTTGAGCTACAACGCTGTAAATTCAAAAAAGTCATAATGCGCATTCGTATCACTTTTGCAAAACTGGGTGCATTACGCTATACCGGTCATCTTGATCTGCACAAATTATGGGAACGCGCTGCCCGCCGCGCCGAACTTCCGCTGGCGTATTCGCAGGGATTTCACCCACAGCCGAAGATATATATCGCCGCCGCCTTGCCGCTCGGTTTTTCTTCGCGGTGTGAAGTGATGGACATGCGGCTGGAAAGCGACATTCTACTGGATGGCTTGCGAGAGAAGCTTCAAAATACTCTGCCAACAGGCATCCAGGTGTTGAACGTGGAAAGTGCAGATGAGCGCGTGCCGGCACTGCAGACCCAGGTTGTATCAGCGGAGTATGAAGTTACCCTAATAGGATCAATTGACGGGTCCGATCTGACGCGGAAAGTGGATTCCGTTTTAGCATCCGAATCCATCATCCGGGAACGCCGCGGAAAAACATATGACCTGCGTCCACTGATCCAAGAACTCTCCCTCACCCCATCCCCTCTACCCGAGGGAGAAGGGGTGAGGATATTTATGCGGCTTTCAGCCAAAGAAGGCGCAACTGGACGCCCCGAAGAAGTGTTGGACGCGCTGGGCATTGCTTTTGAAGAAACGCGCATTGAAAGAACTTGTTTGAATTTTCAATCATGATCTGGAGGTTTTATGCCATTGCTTGCAGCATTTTTCTTTGGGTTCGTGCCCATGTTCCTGCTGGCGGCGTTCGTCAACTGGCTCGATCGCTATGAAAAAGAACCAAAGCTTTTGCTCGGCGCAGCCTTCCTGTGGGGAGTGATCATCGCAGGTGGAGGCTCTTACGTTCTGAATACGGTCTTCGGCATCGGCATTTACGTGCTGACGGGTTCGGAGGGCGCGGCTGAATTCGGGACAACTTCTATCATTGCACCGATTATTGAAGAGGGGCTGAAAGGACTGGCTGTGCTGGTTGTCTTCTTTCTGTTCCGCAGTGAATTCGATTCGATCCTGGATGGCATCGTCTATGCCAGCATCACGGCCATGGGATTCGCGGCGATTGAAAATGTATTGTACATTTACAGAAATGGATTCCTTGAAAACGGTTGGGAAGGTTTTTGGACATTGGTTGTAATCCGCGTGGTTCTTGTCAGTTGGATGCATCCCTTCTTCACTGCGTTCACAGGGATCGGGCTCGCAATTGCACGCATGTCCCGCAATATGCTCGTAAAGATCATTGCAGTGCCTGCGGGATATACAGTGGCGGTCTTAACGCACGCGTTCCACAACACCTTCAGCAGTTTGATCGGCGGTGCAGGTGGATTCTTCGTGGGTCTGCTTGCAGATTATTTGGGTTATGCCATTATGCTGGCTTTCATCATCTGGATGATCTTCCATGAGCGGAACCTCCTCAGAAAGAATCTGCGCGAGGAGGTAACAAACGGTTCCATCTCACAAAGGCAGTACGACACTGCCATCTCTTTCTTCCAGACGAACGCACATCTTAGCGCCTTGACTTCTGGGAGTTTCGGTTCCACAAGACGCTTTTATCAAGTGCTGGGCGAACTGGCTCATAAGAAGGAACAACTCACCAAAGTTGGCGATGAGAGAGGCAACATGAGGATCATCGAGCGATTGCGTGGGGAACTTGTGCAACTCGCGCCGATGGCGAAGACTTAATCAAAGCCATCGTCATTGTGGAGATCGGTGATCGAATAGCGATGCTCGTCCGAAGGGGCCGTATCGAGACCAAGCCCTCGCAATGACGAAATTTTTATGTGATAAAATTTTGTCGCCCGCCCCCGTAGCTCAGTGGACAGAGTGTCGGCCTCCGGAGCCGAAGAGCGCAGTTCGAGTCTGCGCGGGGGCGCTTTATCATAAATCAAATATCCCTCTTATCGCTTCCTTTATCAATCAATTGAAGACAGAAACAGGGGCCATTGGCTGGTGTATAGTATTGTCATGCTATAAGTGACGTCTTTTGACAAAGAAATAACGTGAATAACAACAGCGTTGGTATATAAATATAATTGGGCATGGAATAACAAAGGCAATTTACATTGGATCATAACCATCCAAACAAGCAAAGTCTCTTGCATTCATTCCGCGTTACAGTTAATCACCTTTTCTTCCCGGAAAAGGATCCTTTTTATATATTTCTGATCTTGGGGGTGATCACACTCATTGGGTTAGTGTTAAGAATTTTAGAAATCAACAAACCCATCGCCTATGATGAGGCTTACACTTTTATTCACTTCGCCTCCAGGTCGTTCAAGAACATTCTGGCTGATTACAGTGCCCCAAATAACCATATCTTTCATACAGTACTAGTCGGCATTGCCTATCGACTGTTCGGGGGGTATCCGTGGGCAATTAGACTGCCAGCTTTTATCGCCGGCATTTTGGTAGTGCCGGTAATGTATATCACTGCGCGCAGGTTTTTTTCCCGCCCGCAGGCTCTGGCAGCGGCTGCGCTTATCGCGGTTGCAAACTGGTTTATTGCCTATTCAGTGAATGCGCGCGGCTATACGATGCTGATTTTGTTCGCGTTGTTGCAAGCTAATTTCGCGGGCATACTGGTCACCCGCCACTACAGTCCCCGAAGCAAAGCGGAGTGGGAGAGCAAGCCTGCCTTGATTGCTTTTGCTCTAACGGGCGCGCTTGGCTTTTATACGATTCCTGTTTTTCTTTATCCTATGGCTGGCATTTCCTTATGGGTAGTGATGACTTACTTGATGGCCAAAGAACCCTGGCAAAACAAGTCTCACCGGCTGGTAGTATTCCTCGGCACATGTATTTTGTCAGGTCTGCTAACACTGATTCTGTATTTACCCGTGATTATATTTGGCAGTGGGTTTTCTTCCATAATTAGTAATGAAATCGTGAAATCACTGGATTGGTCGACATTTGTAGAAAACCTTGATCCTCGTATTGCAAAGACCTGGCAAAAATGGATGATGCGTATCGAGCCGACAGCCCAAGATCTGCTTTCAGGCGGCTTTTTGTTATCCCTGCTTTTTTATCGAAAAATCTCCAATCAAAAGCTACCCTTGCAAGCTTTTTTGGCTCTGGCAGTTGCGATTCTGCTGGTTCTGCAAGGCGTTACACCTCTACCAAGGATTTGGATTTATCTGGAGGCATTCTATTTGCTTTTCGCAGCAGCCGGATTGGTATGGCTGGCAGACTTACTTATAAGTAGGATTGCCGGACCAATGTGGACCGAGAGGATCCTTTCATTTGGTATTTTGCTGATGGTCATAGTTGCTTGTATAAGCATACTTACAAGTAGACAACAAGCAATAGTTATGAATCGTGGTCCCTTACCAGAACAGTATGCGGCAGACTACCTAAGGGATCAGCTAAGTTCGGAAGACACAATCATAGCAATCGGCCCTGTCAGTATCCGAACGGCGTATTATTCGAGCATTAATGGTATTCCGTTTGACCGTTTTTATCAGAGAGATCACCCGGTAAAAATCCAGAATGCACTGGTTCTGCTGCGGAAAAACTCGAAATACGATACCCCTCAGAAAGTATTGGATTTTTTCAAGTTGGCTTCTGCTTTAGATTTGACCTCAGCTGAATTGGTGTTTGAATATGGGAATGTTCAAATCTACTCTATCCCGGCAAAGTAATAGCATTGTCGTAAATATTAATTCAAATAGACGCATTGTTGGTGGTGATATCTCATCGCAGGGCAGCTTTTGTTTTCGATTACAATCCTGCTGTGTCAATTAGATTATCAACCGTCGCTTTCATCATGCTCACCTTATTAAGCACCGGTTGCGGAATTCGTGAAGATGCAACACCCCCTCAAGCTCCGTTAATTATTACTGCGACATTGCCTCCAACTCTAACTCAGTCCCTATCAGAGACTCCACTCCCACCTCCCCCTCAGCCGACAGTTGCTCCCGTGGAAGGGACTGCGTCCACACAACTCAATGTGCGCGCAGAGCCATCCACCGCCAGTGCTGTGCTCGGCATCATTCCGCCAAACACAAAAGTGGAAATTATCGGCAAAGATCCGGGTGGAAGTTGGTGGCAGATTCTATATCCAGCGGGCACACCGGAAAAAGGTTGGGTCACCGCGCAATACGTCACGACCGTGAGCACACTTCAGGTCCCAGTGATCGGGGGCAGCGAAGCAAATCCAAACGATGGGAACGTTGCTATTGTCCAGCAGCAGTTAAATGTCCGAAGCGGGCCGGGCGCCAACTTCAATTCACTGGGCACACTTAATCCACAGGATGTTGCCAGGCTTTTGGGCAAGGATGCGAACGGAGCGTGGTTGCAAATTGAGTTTGCATCCGGCCCGGATGGCAAAGGCTGGATCAGCGCCGCGTTTGTGCAGGCAAAGGGAGTGGAGGGTCTGCCGATCTTAACGGAATCAGGCGCGGTCGTTGGAACCGGAACGCCGATGGATACCCCGCAACCTCCCACGCCGACGCTGGTTCCCGCGCCAGTGGACGGTGACTCAGCCCAATCCCCCGCGGTAAAGATCATTCTCTCTGCAACAGGCTCGCGGTCTTTTCAATATTCAGGCGACGTGTCCTCACCCGAAGGCGACCACGAAGACTGGGTTCAGTTCACATCATTTACTCAAACGACACTGCTGAGCCTGGATTGTTTTGGAAATGGGACACCAACTCTTGAAGTTTTGCAAAATAGTATTCGCATGCAGGATCTAACTTGTGGAGAAAAAGTCGTGGTCAATACCACTCCGGGCAGCATCGATCTTGTTCATATAGAATCCAATTCTCTAGGCAGTCTGCAATACGCTCGTTACATATTACAAGTCGTTTCCATTCCATGAATGAAAGCTGCTCAGTGGCAAAGTACGCTCAAGCCGCTGTCCTCGGCGGCGAGGCCTGAAGCCAACAGTCTGAACGATTTTCGTTTGTTCGCTTGTGCGTGTTTGTACAAAATATTCTTTTATGGTAGAGTTACAAAGTGCCGCATAAAATCTAAATTTGAAGTATATAATTCAGGCTACAATTTACTTCAAAGGTTCAGTAAATAATGAGACAAGCGGTAATGCAGAATTTCACAGTCTTTGAGGGTAGTTTGATATGAATGCTGAAAAGATCCCGGATATTATCATCGGCAGGTTGCCAGTTTATTTACGTGCGCTCCAGCGCCTGGCGGATAAAGGTATCCACACCACTTCTTCGCAGGAATTGGGTGAGATCGTTGGAATTTCTGCCGCGCAAATCCGCAAGGATATTTCTCAATTCGGTGAATTCGGCAAGCAAGGCACCGGATATGCAATCCCTTTTCTTATTGAAAAATTGCAGGACATTCTCAAGGTGGATCGCGTCTGGGAAGTGGTGATCGTCGGCATGGGCGATATCGGACACGCGCTGGCGCATTATCAGGGGTTTGCAAACCGTGGTTTCCATGTGAAAATGGTATTTGATAACGACCCCAAAAAGATTGGGGAAAAGATTGGTGAGTTTGAAGTTTATGATACCGCCGCTCTGGCTGAAAAAATAAAACAGCACAAGATCAAGATCGCCATGATCACAGTCCCTGCAAGCGATGCGCAGGAGGTTGCAGATCAACTTGTAAAGGCTGGCGTGAAAGCGATTTTGAATTACGCGCCCATCAGCCTAAATGTGCCAGAGGAGGTGCGCGTTCAATACATTGACCCGGTCACGCATTTACAGAGAATGACTTATTATTTGTAGAGTTCAGAAGAGAAATGATGAACGAATCCATGAAGATATAAAAGGAGAAAATACATGAAAATCCGAAGATCACTCGTTGTTATGGTTGTTACCATTGCACTGCTCATTCCAATGCCAGCACAAGCAGGCTCAAACGAGGCGTTTGCACGGAATCATGTGAGTTGCCAGTTGCCAGAGTCAAACGCCGATGGGCTCGAAATCCTCAGCAACTACTACCCCGGTTATTGGTGGGATCATACAGATATTACTGTCGCTGTTCAGGCGCACCCCAGGGCCAAAATGGCGCAACTCAACGCAATTCATGCTGCCATCGCCACCTGGGGCGAAACTCTCAATGACTGTTTTGGTGGCCTCATCACATTGACCGACGTAACAGACTCAGCCAGAAACCCACAGAAGGCAGATATTGTCGTCCACTATGTGCTGAGGGCGGGCGGAGTAGTTTTTGCTGGGTATGCCGTATGTGGCGACCATGGCTGCCCCAATATTCTCGTCAGTTCCGATTTCCCGGCCAGCAGTACCACTCCCCCTTACAGTCCTGAATATCTCGGTTGGGTAACACTCCACGAACTCGGACATGCTCTCGGCCTTGGGCATGCCACCAACCTGCTGGAAAGCACAGACCTTATGGGCTATGGCTGGCCCGATCTGGGCAACCCGGTTCTATCTGATTGTGATATTGACGGACTCGCCTTTGTCTTCGCGTGGGCAATTGAGGGCAGTGAGCCACACCCGCCTGCTCAAGGTCCATACGACTGTTCTCTCGATTAACTAAAAACGGCTTCCTCATCGGAAGCCGTTTTACTTTTACACATGCGGCAAACTTCGCCGCAGGATGTTATACATGGGCAGGGATTTCACAGCGCCTTCCACAACACAAGTCGCTGGGTTGTCAACAAGATATGCGGGAATGCCCAATGATTTTGTGAGCAATTTATCGATGCCGCGTAACAACGCGCCACTACCACACAAAGCCACACCACGATCGATAATATCAGCCACCAACTCAGGCGGTGTTTTCTCAAGCACGCGGCGGCCCGTCTCGATCACAGCTTTGAGTGGTTCCTGCAATGCTTCAACGATCTCACCCGTTGTCAGCGTCACAGGACGCGGCAAACCCGTCACCTGGTCCTGCCCTTGAACTTCCATGCTGTTCTCAGTGTCCTGCGGAACAGCAGCGCCAATTCTCATTTTCAGATGTTCCGCAGTTACCTGGCCAATCACGATCCCATATTTTCTACGCACATAATTGACAATTGCCTCGTCCAGATCCATACCGCCCGCGCGCAACGTTTCAGCAGAAACGATCCCATACATAGCAAGCACCGCGGCCTCAGTACACCCACCGCCGAGGCAGATGACCATGTTTCCCGAAGGAGAATTAATCGGCAGGTCCACACCCAGCGCGGCGGCAAGCGGCTGTTGGATCAGATATGCTTCACGGCTTCCAGCTTCCAGCACGGCTTCGTAAACGGCGCGGCGCTCCACGCTGGTCACGCCAAAAGGGACAGAGATCATCACCCGCGGGCGAAAGATTCGCATTGATCCACTCACGCGTTGCAACAGATAGGAAAGCAGTGTTTCAGTGATCTCGTAATCGGCGATCACCCCATTCTTTAACGGGCGCGCCACCTCAATACTTTCAGGCACGCGTCCATACATATCGAGCGCCTCCCGCCCCACAGCTACCATCTTTTGGTCGGCAACTTCGATGGCAACGATCGTTGGTTCTTCCAACAATACCCGGCTGCCATCAGCAAGCCGGGTGAACATGGTGCCTAGATCAATACCCAGGTCTTTGGAAAATAGGGCCACGGTTCCTTTGAGTTACAGAGTGCCGCATAAATATCTAAACTGGAGTTTGAATTTTAACCTGCAAATTATTTCAAAAGTTTAGTTATCAATGAGACAAGCGGTAGAAAAAAATGAATTTTATTTTTGATTACAGTTGAAGGGTTTGAAAGCTCATTCCTGCCACTGCGATAATTTTCACACCTACGAAAGAATCTGCATTTGAACTTTATACATGCGCAATTCTCCATTTATGCTCCCTTCGACAAGCCTTTATGCGGAGCAGTATAAGCGAATCAATAATACCTGAAAGGTACAGCATTGTCCAGTTGCAAAAGTTTTTATACTTCGGCGCCCTTGTCAATTGCAAATCTTGTAATATACTCATTTACAAAATTCATTGAGAAGGAGAACAAAATGCAGCTTCGCGGAGATGACAATCCCCCCAGTCGTCGCATGAAAAGATATTGGAAGATCGCCGTCCTTGCAAATATCAAGGATGACACCCACCCCAAGCCGGTGGGCGTGCCCCCAGACGCTTTCGCCGACTTCGATCACATCGAGACGATTGACTCGATTCGTTCCGCGCTCGAAACGGATGGCCATCAAACAGTTTTTATCCACGCTGACGTGGACCTGCCCTACGCGCTCCGGGATGAAAGACCGGATATATGTTTCAACATTGCAGAAGGACTCGGAGGCGACGCGCGTGAGGCACAGGTGCCTGCATTGTTGGAAATGATGCAGATCCCTTATACCGGCTCGCGCGTGTTAGCCAACGGAATCTCGCTTGATAAGACCCTGACGAAACGCATCTGGCGCGACCGACGCCTGCCCGTTGCACCCTTTCAGGAGTTCAGCGCCGGGGACGAACCTCTGCGCCCTGAATTGAATTTTCCGCTTTTCGTTAAACCGGCACGCGAAGGCACAGGTATGGGCGTGGATATGAATGCCATCGTTAACAACGAACAGGAACTGCGTGAACGCGCCATGTACATCATCGATACCTATCAGCAACCCGCGCTCGTTGAAACCTTTCTGCCGGGCCGTGAGTTCACAGTCGGTATTCTGGGGCGCGCAGATGCAAAATTATATTCACGCCATCCCGAATGGTACGAAAAGGATGGGTTTCACCGCTTCCCTGTCCTTGAACTGGATAGCTCCCGCTCAGTAACACCCATGGTATATAGCCAGGCTGCGAAATCGAAGGAAGTGGGCGAAGAAGGTGCACCCGGTTATTTTTGCCCCGCAGACATCGAACCCGAACTCGAAAAGAAATTAAAAAACTTTGCTTTGCGTGCCCATCAATTATTATATGCGCTGGATGTCTCACGCACAGATATCCGTCTTGATGAACAGGGCAATCCACGTGTGATGGAGATCAATACGCTCCCCGGCCTCACCCCGGATTACAGTGACCTTTGCCTGCAAAGCAAATCTGAGGGAATCCGCTACGAAGACCTTGTATTGGATATTCTCTATCTCGGAGCCTCCCGCTGGAATATGGTGGAGCCTCGTGATCTGACAGTTGAATCAAACAAGAAAAAATAGCCTGCCCAACTCTATAAATAAATGAAATGGGTTTTGACAAATATATTTGTCAAAACCCATTTTTGTAAACAATCGTTGTTTAGGAAGCCTGCGCCTGTTTGGTCATTTTGGTCTTGAGCCACTTCAGGCGGAAAGTCTCTTCACGTTCACGTTCCTCCAGCGAGGCCACGATGAACTCAATTTGGGTTTTGTACTGCGGGATAAAGATATGCTGAAGCGCATTCACACGCCGTTGGGTTTTCTTCAATTCATTTGCAAGTCGCCACACGGCCGCCGTAAGCATGGAAAGCTGCGGTACACGCAGGAGCACTTCACGGAACGCAGCGCTGGCTTCATCGAGAACAGCTGCAGTATCACCGGGGCTATATAAAAGTTTCGGCGGCTCGCCACGTGCTTCAATTTGGGGAATTGCTACGCCCATGATGCCACGTAATCTCAGATGCACATCAACCGTTTTATTTACAGCAAGTGCGGCCCACTCCACATGGTCAGAGCCCATCACGATACGCGCTTTTTCCATCGCACCGTAGGCAGTCTCAAGCAGGGCCCACACTTCTTTTTGAAGTGAATCCGCTTCCTTGGCCACACGAACCAATTCACCCGTCAGGGCTTCACGTTTGCGGTCAAGGATCTCATAACCCTCTTTTGCAAAACGCAAATCCTTCTTGAGGCGGATTAGGTTCGTACGAGTGGGAGCAATGCTAATTTGTGGCATCGTCGCCTTTGTAGTATTTTTGGATTTCGTCAAGATTAACGCGGGTCAGTTCACTCTTCGGCAATATGGAGAGAAGCTTCCAACCAATTTCCAGCGTTCGCTCGATAGTGCGATTTTCAGTGAAGCTCTGATTGACAAATTCACGTTCGAAGGCGCGTCCGAACTTGAGATATTTCTGATCCACTTCGCTCAACTCTTCCTCACCGATAACGGATGCCAACGCGCGCACATCCTGAGTCCTAGCATAAGCGGCGTAGAGTTGCGCACCCCAACGTGGATGGTCATCGCGCGTGCGTCCCTTGCCGATACCGTCTTTCATCAAACGGGAAAGGCTTGGCAGCACTGCCACGGGCGGATATATGCCTGCGAAGTTTAGTTCACGTCCCAACACGATCTGTCCTTCGGTAATATAACCAGTAAGGTCAGGCATGGGATGTGTGATGTCATCGTTCGGCATCGTAAGGATCGGGATCTGCGTGATCGAACCCTTGCTGGTGCGGATACGACCTGTGCGTTCGTACATGGACGCGAGGTCGCTATACAAATAACCAGGGTAACCTTTACGGCTTGGCACTTCACCGCGAACGTTTGAAATCTGACGAAGGGCTTCACCATAGTTGGTCATATCAGTTAGAACGACCAACACGTGCATATCGCGTTCGTACGCAAGATATTCAGCCAAAGTCAACGCAGCACGCGGAGTGACGATACGTTCCACTGGGGGATCGTCCGCCAGGTTGAGGAACATTGCCACACGTGTCAACGCTCCGCTTTCAGTGAATGAGCGGCGGAAATAATCCGCCACATCGTTTTTAACACCCATGGCAGCAAACACAATGGCGAATTCCTCGCCTTCAGTTTGTGGAGCGCCTGCTTCTTTTCCAAGTGTTGCTTGGCGCACAATTTGAGCTGCCAATTGATCGTGCGGCATACCTGCACCAGAGAACAACGGAAGTTTTTGTCCACGGAGAAGTGTATTCACACCATCAATGGTGGAAATACCGGTTTGAATGTAATCACGTGGATAAATACGTGCTGTTGGATTGATCGGCTGGCCGTTCACATCTGCATAACGATCGGTCAATGGTTCAGGACCACCATCAATCGGGGTGCCCAGGCCATCGAAAATACGTCCAAGCATTTCTTCGGCAACAGGAATATGTAGCGTGGTGCCTAAAAAGCGCACACGAGTTCCATCAATGGACAAGCCAGTGGAGCCAGCGAACACCTGTACCACAGCAACGCCTTCGCCTACTTCAAGCACACGCCCACGGCGAAGGTTACCGCGCGAGTCTTTAATCTCAACGACTTCGTCGTAGCTGACGTTTGCCGCGCCTTCCACGATTATAATTGGCCCTTCGATGCGCCCAACGCCAATGACTTCCTGACCGCCTTGTACTGTTACTTCACTCATGATCTGTACTCCGCATCCAATTGACCCATTTGCTCGTCAATTTCTTTTTGAAGATCATCAAACTTTTGCAACTCTTCATTTGTTATTGTAGATTTTGCACGGATGATCCTATCTACAACAGGCAGGTCATGGATCAATGAAATTGGGGCGCCGCGCTTGACAATGGCCATGCCGCGTTCGTGGAAGTAAAGCACCAATTCGAGCAAACGGATCTGCTTTTCAACCGATGAATAAGCATCCACAGCTTCAGTAGCGTTCTGCTGCAAAATTCCTTCACGGATGAGACGGGTGGTTTCAAGAACCATACGCTCCGTGAACGGCAATGCATCCGGCCCTACAAGTTTGACGATCTGTGACAGGCGGCTTTCTTCACTCAACAATTCCATAGCGCGATTACGCATTCCAAGCCAGTCCTTGCCAACCTTCTCCTGCCACCAATCCGCAACATCTCCAACATATTCGCTGTAGCTATCCAGCCAGTTGATAGCTGGGAAGTGACGGGCGGAAGCAAGAGATTTATCCAGCGCCCAGAAGCAACGGATAAAACGTTTTGTATGTTGTGTCACCGGCTCGGAGAAGTCACCACCGGGAGGAGAAACCGCACCTACGATGGATACAGAACCCTGACTACCATTCAAATTATTTACATAACCAGCGCGTTCATAGAACTCAGCCAGACGGCCCGCGAGATAAGCAGGGTAACCTTCCTCCGCTGGCATTTCTTCGAGACGACCGGAAACTTCACGTAAAGCTTCAGCCCAACGAGAAGTTGAATCTGCCATTAAAGCAACATGGTAGCCCATGTCACGATAATATTCTGCGATGGTGATGCCTGTGTAGATGCTGGCCTCACGCGCCGCAACGGGCATGTTGGAGGTATTCGCAATCAACACGGTGCGTTCCATCAACGGACGACCAGATCGAGGGTCGATCAGATGCGGGAATTCCTGCAGCACTTCAGTCATTTCATTACCGCGTTCACCACATCCGATATAGACGATAACTTCTGCATCAGCCCATTTCGCAATGCTGTGTTGGGTAACCGTCTTGCCTGAACCGAACGGGCCAGGAATACCAGCCGCGCCGCCTTTTGCAACAGGGAAGAAAGTATCCAAAATGCGCTGACCTGTGATCAACGGAATATTCGCACCGCGGCGATTCACAAACGGACGCGCACGGCGGACCGGCCAACGTTGAAGCATGGTGACTTCTTTTTCCTCTTTGCCCATCTTCAACTTGGCAATCGGGTCATTGACGGTGTATTCACCAGCCGCGGCAACCCAGGTGATCGTGCCTGAGTCGTCTGGGTTCAACATCACACGATGCTCAAATGTATCTGTTTCCATGGCAACACCGAGGATGTCGCCACCTTTAACTTCATCGCCAACTTTTACTTTTGGCGTATATTTCCATTTCTTTTCACGGCTGATCGGATCAAAGCGTGCACCTCGCTTGATGAACGAACCCATTGCCTGCTCAATCAATGGAAGCGGGCGCTGCACACCATCATAAATACTTTGAATTAAGCCAGGACCTAATTCTACTGACAAGGGCAAGCCTGTGCCGTAGATCGTTTCACCTGTTTGCATGCCGGCAGTTTCTTCATACACTTGAACTGTCATCTGGTCGCCTTTGAGACCAATCACCTCACCCACAAGGCGATCTTCACCCACTTCGACGAGTTCCAGCATACCTACGTGTCGAGATCCGCGGGCGCGTACAACGGGCCCACTAATCCAGGTTATCTTTCCAACTTCATTACTCATGCGTTTTCTCCCATCAACACTTTATACACTGAAGAGCGTAGGGTTGACTGCAAGCGGCTTAGGCGGGTTTCGAGTGTGTTGTCATAGTACAACTTACCATCTGACGCACTCACTACGATACCTGAACCTTCCTCAAGCTTGTCGCCTAATGAAAATTTACCATTAAGCTCCTTGGAAATTTCATCCGGCTTCAAGACTTTTTGTGTTGACTCATCTGCTCGTATGACAGCTTCCGTTGCTTTCAACTGGGTTATCGCTTCACGAACCAACATCGCCACAATAGCACTATAGTCCGGGCGTTTCTTGACAGCATCCAATTGTTTCTTCACTTCTACAAACACACTATCCAGTAATTTTTCGCGCTGTTCCAATTGCGTGGAACGCGATTTTAGTTGAGTCGTTGCTAATGCCTGACTACGAAGACGATCTGCATCCTGCTTTGCACGGTCCAGGATGACTTTCCGCTCAGCCTCTGCCTCTGCCTGTGCACGTTTACGAATGGCATCTGCCTTCTCTTTAGCCTCAGCCAGCAATTGAGCAGCTTCTTCATTCGCCTCAACCATGATGGCACGTTCAAGCATTTCAATATCTTGTACTTCAGTTTTCATACATACTTATCCAATCTTTTTCCTTATTCAAACAGGTACAGGAAAGATCTATAACTTGATACCGATTGCCCGAAGGACAATGTCGCCAAGCGAGGCCTGACCTTCTGGAACACCGCCACGAGACGGAATCTCAACCACCAGCGGGATCGTGCTGCGCAGTTTCAGGTGTTCCATCCGTGCAGGAATTAATTCTGCTACATCCTGCGTGACAAGCACGATGCCCACTTCCTTATTAGCTTGTGCTTCATCCAGTGCCTGATTCACCTCATCAGCTGTAGTGGCGCTTCTACCGCCTACACCTGTAAGAGAAAAACCAAGCACTGCATCAGGATGACCGATGACCAGAATCTTCATCTTTTCTTATCCAAATAGAACCAGGAAGGAGATGAGCAAACCATAAATGGCCACACCTTCCGCAAGACCTACGAAGATGAGCGAACGACCTAAAGCTTCCGGCTTTTCAGCAATAGCCCCAATCGCGGCTGCGCCTGTACCACTCACAGCAACGCCTGCGCCAAGAGCCGCTAAGCCTGTAGAGATGCCCGCTGCTAACGAAGCATATGGATCAGCTGCAGCTTCCTGCGCGAAAATTCCAGCAGCATAGGCTGTCTCAGGGGAGATGAGCCAGGTTGCTACAATGCCAAGTCCCAATAAAGCCAGGAACACGTTATAACCCTTGAACCCAAACACTAAATCTTGAGCCGCTTTCACAGGGTTATTGCTCCGTAAACTCACAAGGTACATCACGAAGGGCGCCAACGGGATTACGGTTGCCAATGTCACAATTATTACTTTAATCATCTTTATTTCTCCTTGATTTAAAATAGGTCTTCTTAACTTAATTATTCTTTTCTGCATTTGCAAGGGTGAGGGGCTGAAATTCCGAGCCGCCGCCTAGGAAGAACTTGCTGAAGAACTCATAATAGTGCAAACGCATGGTTTGAATAGTAACGATAAACCCTTCAAGACCAATCACAAACAAATTTCCAAGCACAACCACAGCCCAATAACCAAAACCTGCATCTTCTCCGCCACCTGCCAACCGTGCAATTACAAAAACGGCTCCTGTAAAGCCAGCATGAACAATAGCAAACGCGCCCACACGTACATACGATAAGGTGTTACTCAACATGCTGATGAATTTTTCCAACACTTCGGCAGCAGATTGGACTGCGAACATACCCCAACCACCCTCCACCACAAAATGCCCATCATGCATCCAGTGCTGTAAAGGGTGAGAAAAGATGGTTGCTAAACACAGACCTACAAGGAACAGAATTTTAGCAATGGTTACAATGGGGCCAATTCGACCCACTGCTAAAAGAAACTCGGGTAAAAAGCTCTCGCCGGTAAACAGACCAGCTGCAACATTTCCTAACAGAACCAGGAAGGAAAGATACAATATCAAACCAGCGAGACCATTTGAGTCGAAGAAGAAGCGTCCCCAATCCCCGGCACGAGCCGCGTTATACATGTTCAACACGTGCGCCGTGATCAACAGTACGATACCCGCTCCGATTGCAACCTGAAGAATACCCAACACATCATGGATCGGGCTTATCCAGAAAAATTGTCCAAAAACTGGGTGGTGTGGCAAAATTTCTTCAAAACCAAAGACACTACCGTAGAGGAACCCAAATATCATTCCGCTCAAGCCGCAGGCTAACAGCGTATCGCCGCGCAAGAATAGGAGAACTTTGCGGCCCAGTAGCAGGCCGATGAGCGCCAACACCAGCCCGTGACCCACATCACCAAACATCGCGCCGTACAAAAGCGGGAAAGTAATCGCAATTAATATGGTGGGGTCAATTTCTTCGTAGCGGGGCCTTGAATACGTATTGACCAGCCTTTCAAATGCGCCAAGAATACCGGGGTTACTGAGAGCAACCGGAGTGTTCGAGTTATGTCCAGTGCGTCCCGCTGGAATGGCCTCAACGAGAATCTCTTTGGAAACCTTCTTCAATTGCTGTGTCAATGCATCAACATCGGTACTTGGAACCCATCCAACCACAATATAGGTATGACGAAGTTGTCCGAAGCGTGCAATTGCATCTGCCATGACGCGCTGAGCGTGAACTTCATACCACAATTGATATAAATCTTTTTTGTGAGTGGCCGCCAGTTTCGCCAATTCACGACCCAACTCCGAGATTTTCTGCTTCGAGGCATCAATTGATTTGGAAATTTCCTTGACAGCCTCAGCAGGGCTGCCTTCCAATTCATCTGGCAGGGCCAACGGGGTGAGAAATGCGCTACGCGCCGCGCGGTCAATCACATCTGAATTACTGCGAGGCCCAAATAACCACACAAGCGGCTTCTTGGCGTCATCACGTAATTTAAAGAAAGTGTAAGGAACTCTTGCCAGGCTGGTTTCCAACCTGTTTACTTGATCAGCGGGCATAGTGCCAGCAATGGAATATAGGTATTTCGATCTACGCAATGCACCAATTTCAAAATCCAGATCGGCAATTGGCTGTAATTGTTGAAACTGGCTTTCCAACTGTTCCAGCTTCTTCTTTTCAGCAAGCATTTGATCAGTAGTACCTTTCACGCTGCCTTCAATGCGATCCACTCTAGCCTGCAGGGCGTCAAAATCATCTGTCGAATCAGAATTTGAGGAACCTGCATATTCCTCAGATAAATTCAGATTCTGAGCAATCACTTGAATACGACGCTCAAGGGTGGAATAGTTGGCAGCTTTCTCCAGCCATGTGCTGGGTCCAAGGTTTTCCAGCCCCAGATAGGTACTGTCAACCTGCTGAAAATTTCCGCGGCTTCCCAGCACTTTTGTCACAGCCACCAAATCCTTGGCAGGGACGATCACTTCAACTTCAGTCATTGCTTTCGGAAAAAACATATCATCTCCATCTACATTGCAAGGTGTTAATTCGTCTTAGTTAAGTAAACTCGTTTTCAGCAGGAATGGGCGATAATGATCCTCACTCAAGTTTGTAGACTTGGCCTCTACTAGTACGATCAAATCCTGCGCTTCCAAGTCAATTGTCACGAGAAACGCCAGCGGGATGCCAATATGGAAGGGACTGCCCAAGAACGCAGCCTTGCACCGCTTTAACAACTCGCGCTTGAGCAAGACCTCAAGCTTTGGCAAACCAGTCTTCGGTTCTTCCAACAAAGCGTTCACATCAGAAATATCCGGATATAAACGCGAAATCGTGGAGGCGATGTCGGCTCCGGCGGCAATCGCGCGGATGTCTGAATCCTGCACACGATATCCAAATGGAAGGGTGTAGTTGATTATTTCTTCCTCAGAGAGTTTGTGATAAACCTTATAGCGAACTGCCCACATCAGGTTGTTCATATCGAGCAGCGAACCGATGATCTTCACACCATGCTCCCCGTCAGCGCCAGTGAGTTTTTTGGTCTCTGCCCACAAGCGACGCCAATAACTGAGGTCGAGCGCAACTTCAATCGGGAAGAGATTCTGCTCAGTCGAGTATCGCTTCATTGCAAAGGCAAGCACGTCTTCATACGGCGTGCCATTCAACAGATCCACCGCCGTAGTAATACTGCCTGATTCGACCATTGCCTGTGCAGGAATAACTGTATCAGCACCCAGCGGGAATAAAACATCGCGTACGCGATCCCATTGTGATGTCTCACCAGATCGCGGCTGAACCGCTACAATGGAACGTAACACAGCCTTTAAATTACCAATTTCGAAATATCGGTACAATTGCTTTATAAGCGGGCGCGTCTCAACAGGCGACATTTGAACGACGCTATAATACGACTTTGCCACCCTTCTCTTGACCTGTCTGATTGTCTGACGGGGGTTAATGTCCTTATCTTTAAGTCCATCAAGGTAAGGACCATAAGCAGTACCTCTAAGAGAGGTAAATAGGGACGAAAAATCCGGTGTATCACTCAACCGGACGATATCCTGTGGGGAGAGCAAATCAGCAGACATTGCCCGAACACGGGAACTGATTGCTGCATAGCCTAAAACGCCACCTCCCATGATCTATGCCCTACCAATCACGCGTTCCAACACAAAAGCAACAGCCTTATCAAAGTTCTTTTTTGCAAGCGCTTCGAACTCACTGTTCTTCGAGGCAATCTCAGCCGCCGCGCCACCCGATGCATCTGCCGACTGTGCGTCTGCAATCATCTTGCGCGCCTCTTCCTGAGCATCTGATTTTGCTTTGACGATCAAAGCCTGCGCTTCCTGCTCGGCCTTTACAGGGATTTCCTGGGCTTCGCGTTTGGCCTTTTCCTGAATTTCCTGCGCATGCTTTTCTATTTCAAGAACTTGTTGAATATTCTTCTCGTTCATAATGAACTCACCTCACTGGAATACTTTGTTTCGCAATCAATTGTAATGGATTAAACCTTCACCATCAAGGCTTAAGTAAAAATCACAAATCTGATCGCGATTGTGTGATTATGCACAATTATAATCAGGAATTTCACAATTGTCAAACCTGAATTCCCACCCGTCTTTTTCTGGACTTCAAGCCTGATCCCTTATTGGAGCCACAGTCTCGCGCTTGCAAATTAATACAGTTTCAAGAAACCCACACACATTCTTCATAATTCCCCGACCTTATCTCTACATTCATTTCATATACTATCAGAAGCAAATATTTTTGCTAATACGAAAAGCGATCTCTCAAATTAATTCCAGGAAATTGCGGGGTAGCCCCCTCGCGGAGGAAACAATGCATCAGTTTTTGAAAAAATACAGAAATGTCTTGATTGGTTTGCTGATTGTCGTCATTGGGGCATCAGCCTTCATATTTGTACGCAGATCCAATGCGGATCCCGCTGGTCAGTTCCAGACTGCGGAGATCGAGCGCGGCGATTTAACCACCACAATCGGATCGACTGGTACGGTCCGCGCGAAACAAACTGCTGCTTTGATTTGGCAGGCAGCTGGGACGGTCGAAAGTGTCAATGTGCAAGTCGGTGACAGGGTCGGTCCAAATGATGTACTGGCTTCGCTGTCAAAAACATCCCTGCCTGAAAGCGTTATTATGGCGGAGGCAGACCTGGTTAGCGCACAAAAAGCACTTGTTGACCTGCTTAATTCAGATACCGCGCTCGCGCAAGCCGCGATTGATTTGCAGGTCGCGCAGGAAGCGTTTGAGAAGGCGGAAAACTATTTGAAATACTTGCAAACGTCCCCGAACGTTCCGCAGACGGAGGCACGTTACTTTCTGCAACAAAGGCGATGGGGGTGGGAGTATACCGCTAAGACGAAATCCTTCAAGGGTCCAGCCCCCGAAGAGTGGATTTCGGATGCAGAGAATGACCTGGCTTTGAAAAGGTCTCAACTTGATGATGCCCAGTTGGAATTCGACCGTCTGAATAATGGGAATACGGAAGATATTGCGGCTGCGCAGGCACGCGTAGATGCGGCGCAGGCGACCCTCAATCTGGCGCGCGTCATTTCACCGTTTGCTGGCACGGTAACGGAATCCTATCCATTGCCTGGTGATCAGGTTGCTGCCGGTGCGACCGGCTTCCGCCTCGATGATCTCACCAGCCTCCTTGTGGATGTGGAGGTCTCTGAAGTGGATATCAACAGTGTAGTGCTTGGTCAGCCGGTTACGCTTTCGTTTGATGCCATTCTTGGAAAAGAATATCACGGTAAGGTTATGAAAGTGGCACAAACAGGCACGTTAGTTCAGGGCGTGGTCAACTTCAAAGTTACGGTTGAAATGATTGACGCAGATGAAGCTGTCAAACCTGGTATGACAGCCGCAGCCACTATTACGATCAAAGAATTACAGGATGTCCTCCTTGTCCCGAATCGGGCGGCTCGCCTTGTAGACGGCTCTCGGGTTGTGTATCTCCTGGTGGATGGTCAACCCGTCCAAACGCAGATCAGCCTTGGAGATTC
The DNA here is from genome assembly GCA_045402985.1 of Anaerolineales bacterium. GTDB lineage: Bacteria > Chloroflexota > Anaerolineae > Anaerolineales > Villigracilaceae > Defluviilinea. The sequence continues at coordinate 2,008 of JAXIPJ010000009.1, read as the reverse complement.
GTCTGATACCATGAGCGTCGTTGTAGATGGCAATGTGAAAGAGGGCGACATCATTATCCTGAATCCATCGTCTGAATCTCAAGGCGGGTCCAACGGCGGGCCTGTCCGTGAACAGAAGCAGGTAGAGGAGGTAGCGCCATGATGAATGCTATTGAAGCCCACGACATTCGCAAGGTCTACCAAATGGGCGAAGTGGAAGTGGAGGCGTTGTGCGGTGTGTCATTCACCATCCAACGCGGCGAGGTGATTGCTATCATGGGCCCTTCGGGCTCAGGCAAATCTACGCTCATGAATATGCTTGGATGTTTGGATAGACCAAGCTCTGGCGAATACATTCTTGATGGTGAGCCTGTTGCTTCCCTGACCGATGATCAACTAGCCGATATTCGTAACCGTAAAGTAGGCTTTGTCTTCCAGAGTTTCAACCTGCTTTCCCGTCAAACGGCAATTACAAATGTTGAACTTCCGCTTCGCTATTCCGGCAATTCGAATGGGACACGACGCGAGCGCGCGATCGAAGCATTGAAAGCAGTTGGGTTGGAAGACCGCATGACCCATCGCCCCACAGAGTTATCGGGCGGCCAGCAACAACGCGTGGCGATCGCGCGCGCCATTGTCAATAATCCCGCGATCATCATGGCAGATGAGCCAACTGGCAACCTTGACTCGAAAGTTGGGAAAGAGATCATGTCACTTTTGCTTACACTAAATAAAGAGCGCGGCACAACGCTGATCATCGTGACCCATGATCCGATTGTAGCCGAGCAAACCCAGCGTGCGATCCGTTTGCGCGATGGACTATTGGAGAGTGGATCATGACGATCTGGCAAGCCTTTCTCGAAGCACTTGAAAGTTTAAGCGGGAACAAGCTCAGGTCCGGTTTGACCGTGCTGGGAATTGTCATCGGTGTCGCGGCAGTGATCGCCATGCTGGCAGTCGGACGCGGCGCGCAGGAATCCATCACTAGTTCCATTAGCAGTATTGGTACCAACCTGTTGGTTGTGTTTCCCGGTGGTAAAGAGATGGACAGATTCAGGCCTCTTACGATGAGGGATGCAGATGCTCTCCGCGATCAACTTGCGGCGCCTTCGATTGAAGCTGTTGCACCTACGTTGGAGATTGGTGGAGAAGTGACCTTTGGCGGCCAGCAAACATCATCTCCCCTTATTGGCGTCACACCTGAATATTTCCAGGTGCGAAACGTGAATTTGGCTGAGGGTGAATTTATTACTGAAGAACACCTGCTTGGGCGCGCCTCCGTGGTTTTGCTCGGGCCCGAGGTCGCGGAGACGCTTTTTGGTCATACGGATGGAATTACAGGCGAAACGGTCCGGATTGATGGACAACCCTTCCGCGTGATCGGCGTGTTGGAATCCAAGGGCGGCGGGGAATTTGGCAGCGAAGATAACCAGATGATTGTTCCATTGACGACAGCCAAAGCACGTCTGTTCGGCCCAAAATCCGGGCAAAGCGGTGATCGGGTTGATGCGATTTACGTGCAAGCCGCTGGCGCAGATCTAGTGTCACAGGCCATGGAAGAAATCGCTCAGATTTTACGGGCACGTCATCGTATCACTGACGAGACAGATGATTTCACCATTTTCACTCAGCAGGACCTGCTTGCCGAAGCCGAAACGATTACCAATGTCCTAACCGCTGTTCTCGGGGGTATTGCGGGAATCTCTCTTTTGGTGGGCGGCATCGGCATCATGAATATCATGCTTGTTACTGTCACGGAACGTACGCGCGAGATTGGTTTGCGCAAAGCCCTGGGAGCACGCAAGCGCGACATTCTCACTCAATTCCTTACTGAATCATCCTTGCTGAGTCTCCTGGGTGGAATGATCGGCATCCTGTTCGGCTGGTTGATCTCCTTTATCGTCGGTCAGATCGCCACGGCGAATAATGCACCTTTTACGCCAGTTGTGGGGCTGGACGCGATTTTGCTTGCAACCATCTTTTCTGCAGCAATCGGTCTCTTCTTCGGGATTTACCCTGCAAACAGAGC
>JAXIPJ010000079.1:0-12783 GCA_045402985.1 Anaerolineales bacterium | reverse complement strand
AGCGGACCCGTGGCGGTAATGGTTGGGCCTGCCTGTGCCAGTGCCTGTGAGTTCTTCTCCTACAATATGACGATCAATGACAGCGCCATCATTGTCGGGCAGTATCCAAGCGATGGAGCTGGCGGCAGCGTGGAACAGTTCGTCATGCCTGAAGGTGTCACGGTGCAGATGACGATTGGCCGAGCAGTGGATGCAGATGGTGACATCCATTTGGAAGGCAAGGGAGTCGTGCCGGATGTCAAAGTGCCGGTGACAGCCGAGACTCTGCAGAGACAATTCAATGGTGAAGATGTGGTTCTGGAGGCGGCGGTGAGAGCAATCAGTGAACCACAAGGCGCGGGTGTGACGCCTTCAGGCCCGCCGGAAATAGCCAGCGTGGCGGAGGCTACATCCGCCTTTTCATCTGGCACGAGTCAACTTGAAAGCAAGGCGCGTGAAACGTATACGGCTGCCGATTATGCAACGCCCGGTACGCTGATTTTCACGATCCCACTCGCCAAAACCGAATCCCTGTTGTGGTTGTACGCCTGGTGTGCCACCTCAACCGAGACCCTTAACCAGAACTTTGAGAATATCGAGTTGAAGTTCGAACTGGATGGTGAAGATGTCCCGCTTGATTCGTTCAAGCAGGAGGATCTTGAGAATAACGGCCAACAGTGCAGGCTGTATTACACCGCCTTGAGCAACTGGCCCGCTGGTGAGCATCACTTGAGTACCACCGCAACCTATACAAGCGCCATCAACGATGGCACTGCGGATTACGAAGCTGGCGATTATGTGCTGGATTATGCAGTTTATGTAAAGCCATAACTGTTTCTACCTCCAGGGTTGATCCCTCCCTAATTTGAAAAAGGAGGGATCTTTTTATAAAATATCTGCCTCTATGGGTGCCCATGTACGGCACGCTCACCAGCGGAATGTTCAATATAAAGATCGTTAAATAGATATCTTACATAATTAGACTTGCCTTAGCCACAGAGCTCTCAGAGATCTTTGAGAAAAACTCATTTCTCTGTGGCAAAGTGACTTCCGCAAGATAGGTAAATAAAAAAATCCCTGAGATGAAAATCTCAGGGATTTTGTGGGTGGTCAGTTATTAGTTAACAATGACGACGTTGCTTGCCTGAAGTCCCTTCGGGCCTTGTTCAACAGTGAACTCAACCTTCTGGCCTTCCTGCAGGTTCTTGAAACCCTCGCCCTGAATAGCCGAGAAATGGACGAAGACGTCATCGCCGCCTTCGCGTGCGAGAAAGCCGTAGCCCTTGGTCCCATTGAACCACTTAACTGTACCGTTGATACGTTCCGACATGTTTGCCTCCTATGGCAATGAAAAAATATGGAGGGTACTCATGTGGTATTGCATCGGAGCCGCCTCAACGGCGAAAAACAAAGCGGCTCACGGATGATCCGTGAGCCGACCTGGTACTTCCAAAGCAAACTACTGGTATCCTACGGCGCTTAAGATAACATGAGAAGGGCGCGGTGTCAAGAAATTGAGGGGGTGGAAATTAAATTTGGTGTTTTAGGCCAGCGCGATCTGTTCTGCTTTTGCGAATTCTTCAGGGGTATTCACATTCCAAAATGCCAGATTGGCAGGGTCGAGTCGTTTCAATTCTTCAGATGTCAATATGCGCACCCTCACCTGTGGGAACCATGCGATTACTTTCCATTGATCTGCATCGATTGCTGATTCGATTGCAGGCAGACACGTCTCGCGGCGATAGATGGCGTGAAGCGGCTCGTAGCCTTCATCCGATTTTGCGATGACGACATCCGCTTCTTCCTCGACGAGGAGCCTGCTCGCCGTTTCGATGAGCGTCGCGCTGGCGAAGGGCATGTCACAGGCGACCACTGCAACAATAGGATGCATGGCAGAAGCAATGGCAGTGTAGAGTCCGCCCAGGGCACCACGACCCGGCTTGAGGTCCGGGATGAGACGCAGGTCCAGAAAAGAATATGCCTCGGGGCGATTCGTCGTCACGATGATCTCATCCGCAATTGGAGAAAGTCTTTCGATCACGCGTTGGATGAGGGGGCGGCCCAGAAAAGTTTTGAGGGCCTTGTCTTCGCCCATGCGCGAAGATTGTCCGCCAGCCTGGATGGAAACTGTGAGCATTTGGGTGTATTATAAGGGCGAAAGTAGAAGGTTTGTATGGCTACAAGTATTGGTGAATTGCTTGATACTCTGACGGTTACGGGGGAGCTATATGAAAAACTCGAAGATAATGCTGTGCTGTGTTATGCGTGCGGACATCGCTGCAAGATCCGCGAGGGCAGGCGTGGGATATGTCAGGTGCGGTTCAATGAGGGGGGTGAGCTGCGCGTACCATGGGGGTATGTCGCCGCGTTGCAAAGTGACCCGGTTGAAAAGAAACCATTCTTTCATGTAATGCCGGGGACGAACGCGCTGACGTTTGGAATGTTGGGTTGCGATTTTCATTGTGGTTACTGTCAAAATTGGCTCACCTCGCAGGCCATGCGCGACCCGAATTCTGATGTCTCTGCAAATCTAATCCGTAAGATAACGCCAATGGAGATGGTACGTCTCGCACATCGCACAAATGCTTCCGTGGTTGCGTCATCTTATAATGAGCCGTTGATCACAAGCGAATGGGCTGTGGAAATTTTCAAGGAGGCAAAAGCGGCTGGGCTGATGTGCGCGTATATTTCAAATGGGAATAATACGCCGGAGGTAATGGAATATATTCGCCCTTACATCTCTGCTTATAAAGTGGACTTGAAATGCATGCAGGACAAAAGCTATCGCAAGCTGGGCGGCGTTTTACAAAACACACTGGATGGAATCAAACGCGCGCACGAAATGGGGTTATGGGTTGAAATTGTGACGCTCACCATCCCGGGCTTCAATGATTCAAATGAAGAACTGTGGGATGCGGCGAGATTCATCGCCGGTGTATCCAGAGATATTCCCTGGCATGTGACAGCCTTCCATAAAGACTATAAGATGACCGACCCGGATAACACTGATGCAAAAACACTTTTGCGCGCGGCTGAGATCGGGCGCGAAGCAGGCTTACGATATGTGTATGCAGGTAATTTACCGGGGCAGGTCGGTGAGTACGAAGATACTTTTTGCGTGGAATGCAACCATCGTCTGATCCGTAGAAGCGGATACGTGATCAAGGAATATCACGTTACGAATGAAGGGACATGTCCAAAATGCAATACCAAAATACCCGGTCTATGGCACACAGACCCCTCCAAGGTAGTGTTAAATGGTATGGGTATGCCATTGCCTGTTTACTAAAAGATGTTTTGCTGTATAATCTGCTCATTACCGCTTGTCTCATTATTTGCTAAACTTCTGGAGTAAATTGCAGGCACAATTACCTGTGATCAGGTAATCGTTATTTACTTCAAGTTCAAATAATTATGCGGCACTTTGTAACTCGGAAGGAGGTGCCCTGCACAAAGTCAATTCCGAATTCCCATCCTATCTGTAATTCAATCCATTTAATATTTCTCTCAGGAGGAGAAACGTGAAACGCAACCTATTTGCTTTACTAACACTGCTCGCACTCACCAGCATGATCCTGGCGGCGTGTGGGCCCGCGGCAACCGAGGCACCGGCAGCGACTGAGCCCCCGGCTACCGAACCACCCGCGACCGAACCGCCCGCTACTGAAGCGCCAGCTACCGAGGCGCCTGCTGCCTATGAAGGCATGCTGGTGGAGTCTCCCGATTGTGATTATGGCGGCGAATTTAAGTCCATCGAAGCTGTTGACCAGTATACTGTCAAGTTCTCACTGTGCTTCCCTGACCCGGCCTTCCTATCGAAGGTGGCTTTCATTGCCTTTGGCATTCAGGACGAAGATTACTTGAATGAGATGGCCGGCGACTCAGCCAAAATGAGCGAAGCTCCCAACGGCACTGGCCCTTACAAGGTCAACGAATGGGTACGCGGCGACCATATCACCTTTGAAGCCAATCCCGACTTCTGGGGCGAAGCGCCCACTAATGAGACCCTCATCTTCCGTTGGTCTGCCGAGGCCTCGGCACGGCTTCTCGAATTGCAGTCCGGCACAGCCGATGGTATCTTCCTGCCGTCCGAGGATGACTACGAGACCATTCAAGGAGACTCCAACCTTGCACTGTATCCGTATGAGACAGGCAACATTTTCTACATCGGCATGGCTAACACCATTGCACCCTTCGACAATGACAAGGTGCGTCAGGCAGTGGCTATGGCGATTAACAAACAGCAGATTGTGGATAACTTCTACCCGGCTGGCTCTGCTGTGGCAGAGCAATTCGTCCCTCCGTCTTTCTCGCCCGGCTTTAGCACTGGCGGGGATGGAGCAACATGGTATGAATATGACCCCGAAGCAGCCAAGGCGCTTCTTGCTGAGGCAGGCTTCCCTGATGGGTTCGATGTAAATCTCTCATATCGCGACGTGGTGCGTGTATATCTGCCCAACGTCAACCAGGTAGCGCAGGAAAGTCAAGCGCAGTTGGCTGAAATCGGCGTTAACGTGACCATCAACAAGATGGAATCCGGCCCATTCCTCGAATCTGCTGCTGCGGGGGAACAAGCTTTGTACCTGCTTGGCTGGGGTATGGACTACCCTGACGCGACCAACTTCTACGACTTCCACTTCGCCAGCAATGCTTCTCGTTTTGGCAACGAGTGGCCTGATCTCGTTGATGAGATCAAGGCTGCAGCGCAACTCGGTGACCCCGCTGAGCGCCAGGTGCACTACGACAATGTAAATGCGCTCATCAAAGAGCACGTTCCGATGATCCCTGTCGCGCACGGCACAACCGCCAACGCAATGAAGGCCGAAGTGGGTAATGTTGTGATGGGCCCGCTCAATGAGAACTTCGAGCAGATGAGCACACCCTCCGGCCAACTGGTGTGGGTGCAAAGCGCTGAGCCGATTATGCTATCGTGCGGTGACGAAACCGACGGTGAAACCCTGCGCGCTTGTGAGCAGGTGTATGATGCTCTGCTTGGCTACGAGTTTGGTGGTGTCAAGCCTGTCGCGGCCCTTGCTGAATCATGGGAGCCAAACACCGACGCAACTGAGTGGACGTTTACTCTGCGCCAGGGCGTGACATTCCACAATGGCGCAACCTTTGATGCGAATGATGTGGTCGCGACCTATGCGGCCCTGTGGGATGCATCAAACCCGAACCACAAGGGTAACACTGGCGTCTTTGAGTACTTTACAGGCTTCTTCAGCCAGTTCCTCAACGCGCCGCCACAATAATCTATTCAAGCATGGTGTTTGCTGAGTAGTCCCCGAATACCAATGTGCCCTGAAGACTCTCTCAGAGTCTTCAGGGCACATACCAATTTCTTTTCAATAATTTATGTCTCAATTCCTATTTCGCCGTTTAATTTTATTGTTGCCCGTGATTTTTGGGATCACATTCGTAACGTTCGCGCTGGCTCGCGTCCTGCCAGGTGATCCGTGCTACGCGATCCTAGGCGAAAAAGCGACCCCTGAACAATGCAATGCATTCCGGGAACGGGAAGGGTTGAATGACCCTATTCTGGTTCAGTTTGGACGTTATCTTGGTGACATCGCCCGTGGCAATTTTGGCGAATCTTTAAAGGACAGCCGGCCGGTCACGCAGATCATGCTGGAACGCTTGCCGATGACGTTGGAGGTGACAATCGGTGCGATGCTATTTTCCACTACCTTTGGTATTTTGCTGGGTATAATCTCCGCAGTACGTCGCAACACGGCAGTGGATGTGGGAACAATGATTGGCGCAAACATCGGTGTTTCCATGCCGGTATTCTGGCTGGGTTTGATGCTGGCTTATCTTTTCGCAATCGTGCTCAAAGAAACGCCGTTTTGGATTCCACCCTCGGGTCGTCTCTCATCCGGCCTTTCCATCTCGCCATTGGCAGAAACATATAATCTGCAAAATTTAAGTGGTCTGTGGGGAGCGATTGTCACTTTCGCCTCGAACACGGTCACTTTCAACGCGCTCATTACCGGCAATTATGAGGTACTGCGTGACGCCCTGTGGCATCTGATTTTGCCATGTGTGGCAGTGGGCACGATTCCCTTATCCATCATTGCACGCATGACGCGCTCCAGCCTGCTCGAAGTCTTGGGGCTGGACTACATTCGTACGGCGCGCGCCAAAGGTTTGCGCGAGCGGGCGGTCATCTTCAAACATGCCATGCGCAACGCCATGCTCCCCATTGTCACTATAATCGGTCTCTCATTCGGAGGTTTATTGAGCGGCGCGGTCCTCACGGAAACAGTCTTTGCTTTGCCGGGAGTAGGAACACAACTTGTCAGTGCCATATTCTCCCGGGACTATTCTGTGGTGCAGGCGTTTACAGTCGTCATTGCTCTCATCTTCGTCTTCGTCAATCTCATCGTGGATTTATCGTACGTCTTTCTCGACCCGCGCATCCGGCTTCAGTAACCTTACCTTTATGGCATCATCCGCCACGTCTCTCCAACTCGAACCACTTACTACTATAGCCTCGCGCACTCCTCTACAAAATGCCCTGCGGCGCTTTGCGCGTCACCGCTCGGCTCAAGTGGGCCTGGCTATTTTGGGCTTTTTGGTATTGGTCGCCATCTTCGCTCCTCTATTGGCTCCACATGATCCTATTAAGCCCATCCGCACGGTCAAACGCCGCTCGCCGCCGTGTGTCCATTTGCTCGGTTGCCCCGCAGACCAGCCGCAGCATTTCTTCGGCATTGATGGCAACCAGCGCGATTTGCTCTCGCGTATCATTTTCGGTTCGCGGCTTTCACTGGAGATTGGTGTTGCCACCGTGACGTTCGCCATTATTATCGGCACCGGATTAGGCGCGGTGGGCGGTTATGCTGGAGGCTGGATAGATAACATTATCATGCGGTTCATGGATATTCTGCTCGCATTTCCCAGCCTGCTACTATCCATCGCGATTGTTGCAGTACTTGGCCCGGGTTTGATCAATGCCTTGCTTGCCATTGCTTTTGTTTCGATTCCTGTCTATGCGCGCATCATCCGCGCTAGCGTCTTGCAGGTTAAGGAGCAGGATTTCGTATCCGCCTCACGCGCGCTGGGCTCCTCGCCCGTAGGTATTCTTATTAGCCACGTCCTGCCGAACGCGGTCACACCTCTTATCGTTCAGGCGACCTTGGGAATAGCCTCTGCCATCCTCGATGCTGCGGCTCTTTCCTTCCTCGGTCTCGGTGCGGCGCCACCCACGCCGGAATGGGGCTTGATGTTGGGCGAGGAACGTAACAGCGTCTTTAACGCGCCGCACCTGGTATTTATACCAGGCATTGCCATCATGCTCACGGTTCTGGGCTTCAACCTGATCGGCGATGGGCTGCGGGATGCACTCGACCCAAGATTGGTGAATGTGAGTTAGAACGCATTCGTAGAACTGGCAGCTTGTACATCAGTAGTTAAAAGTGGTTAATGATATGCAGTGTGTAATTCACCACTTTTATTTTAAGGTGTGCTGGAACTTGGACAAATCCTTTCAAAAACGACTTATAAAACGGGTAGATTTTGCCATAAGAACCCCCTCTCAAGTAGTGTTTAAGGCACTGAAGTTACCCCTACCTATATACTATTTTTTAATTTGCTGTATAATCGTTTTAAACACTTGAAAGGAGGTGCCTCGCTGCATATGCCTTTTTGATTTACCCCCTATCGTATCCAATCTTATTCTCTTGGAGGAGAAACGTGAAACGCAACCTATTTGTATTACTCTCGATGCTTGTGCTAGCCAGTATGGTACTGTCAGCCTGCGGTGGAGCTGCGACCGCCACCGAAGCACCTGCTGCGCCTGCAACAGAAGCACCTGCAGCCACCGAGGCCCCTGCGGCAACTGAAGCACCCACTGAAGCGCCTGCGGGTGAGCCGAAGTCTATCACCATTGGATTCCAACAGGAACCAACCGCGCTCTACCCTAAGTGCAGCAACATGACCTTCGCTGTCTGGGTCGGCCAGCTTACCAACCCCGGTCTGTGGACTTGGGATGCGGACAATCAGCCGATCATGGAACTGACCGAGTCAATGCCCAGCACTGACGACGGCTCTATCTCAGAAGATGGCCTAACTTATACTTACAAACTCAAACCCGATTTGAAGTGGAGCGATGGCGAACCACTGACCTCAGCTGACATCAAGTTCACCTGGGAAACAATTATGGACCCCGCCAATACCTGCATCGTTGACCGGCTGGGCTACGAATTGATTGAAAGTATTGAGACACCCGATGATGTGACGGCGGTGGTGAAGTTCACAGAGTTCTATGCTCCGTGGAACAACTTATTTGCCATGTCTGGCAATAGCGGTGCTGGCTTACTTCCGCAGCATGTCCTGGAAGGTCAGGTTCTTGACAACAATGACTTCTTGCGGAAGCCAATCACAGCGGGCGCCTACTTTGTCGAAGAATGGGTTCAAGGTGATCACATTACTTTGCAAGCCAACGACAACTACGTCCGTGGTCGCCCCAAGATCGACACCATCTTCATCAAAATGGTACCCAGCCGCGAAGCTTTGCTGGCCGCTCTCCAGACCGGTGACGTGGATCTTGGCCCGGACTTCGTCGAAGCCTCCATTCCTGATCTGGAAAGCACACCCGGCGTAACGGTTATTGCCATCAAAGGCAGCAGCTTTGAGCACTACCTGTTCAACCTGGACCAGGACACGGCGATTGGCTTCTGCCCGTTCCAGGACGTTCGGGTGCGCAAAGCGATGATCCTGGGCATTGACCGCTTCACCATCGCCGACACACTCTTGTTTGGCAAGACCCGCGTCGTGTCCAATCTGTGGCCGAACACGCCAGTCGAAAATACCGACCTGGAACCTTATCCTTACGATCCGGAACAAGCCAATGCTCTGTTGGATGAGGCAGGTTATACAGATGGCGATGGCGATGGCATCCGCGAAGGCCAGTGTAACGGCGAGACCGTCAAACTATCCTTCACACATCAGACCACAACCCCCAACCAGCTGCGTGCCGACGTGCAAGCTGCGGCCGCACAAAACCTGCTCGACATCGGCATTGAATTGATCCCCGACAACAAAGACCCGGATATTCTCTTTGCTGGTTTTGCGGGTGACGGCCCGCTGGCCACCGGCAAATTCGTGTTGGCCGGCTATACTACCTCGTTCATCCCCGATCCCGACCCACTTGGCTCGTTCGACTGCAACCAGATCCCAACGACCGAGTCGCCTGACGGTGCCAACTGGTACCGCATGTGCTTCCCAGAGTTGGATGCCATGATGCTGGAGCAGAAGTCGATCGCTGACCCAGCGGCCCGCGCCGAAATCTTCAAGGAAGCCCAACAGTTCATGTACGACAATGCACTGTTCATCCCCTTCTATGCGCGGTTGAACGTACTGGGCGTCGGCCCACGCCTGACCGGCTTGCAAGGGTCAGCTTATGGTGATGTGTATTGGAACGTTTACGACTGGGACGTCACCGAGTAACTAACACCTGACTTTCCAGCAAGCAATTTGAGAGGGTGAGGCTCTAGGTCTCGCCCTCTCAAGCTCAACGCGAGGAACAAATGACCACCTATATCATTCGCCGGCTCATTCAAGGCATTTTTATTCTAATGATCATCACTACGGTATCATTTGGCCTCACCCGCATGTCATCTGATCCAATGGCCCAGTATACACTGGGCCGCGTTTCAGCTGAAGACCGCGCCCGCATCCGCGCCAACTTGGGATTGGATCAGCCGCTTTACGTTCAATACTTCAAGTGGCTGAGCCTGGCGGCGCGTGGTGACTTTGGCTATTCCATCACCAATCACCAGCCGGTATCCGAACTGATCAAGCAGCGTCTTCCACAGACGTTGGTGTTGATGGTCACCGCTGAAATTGTGATCATCGTGCTTTCAGCCTTGCTGGGGATCTATTCGGCGGTTAAACAATATTCGCTATTTGACAATGTGCTGACAGGTTTGTCGTTCGTGGGGTATTCACTCCCCATCTTCTTCATTGCACTCATGCTAATGTTCATCTTCGCAGTTCAGTTTAAAGAATGGGGACTGCCATACCTGCCGACAGGCGCAGACATTTGGGATTTCAGCGACCTACGCGAACTATTCCTCCATATGGTTTTGCCTGTTGCCAGTCTGGCCATTATTCAGGTTGCTGCATATACCCGTTACCTGCGTTCAAGCATGTTGGAAGTTCTCAGCCAGGATTACATCCGTACCGCCCGCGCCAAAGGATTAAGGCAACGCGCAGTGGTCATCCGACATGCGCTCAAGAACGCGGCCCTGCCACTGGTGACCCTGATCGGCCTTGACATCCCCTTCTTGCTGGGCGGCGCGATTGTCACCGAAACCGTTTATTCGTGGCCGGGGATGGGCCGGCTGTTCTGGCAACAATCCGGCCGTGGCGATTACCCCACGGTGATGGCTATTCTTTTGCTTGTTGCCACTGCAGTCGTGATCTTTCAGATTCTCACAGACATCGCCTATACGTTGATTGATCCGCGCATCCGGCTTTCGTAATCCTTCTCAGGAGTCACCCTTATGTCCTCCCAAGCCTCCGAACCCTTGACTATTCCCCCTTTGGTGTTCGATCCCGGCACGGCTGAATCCCTCGCAACAACACCGCTTTCACCTGGGCAACTGGCGTGGCGTCGTTTCAAGCGTCATCGAATGGCTGTCGCGGGCAGCGTGGGTCTGATCCTTATAATCCTGTTTATCGTCGTCGGCTCGTTTGTCTATACAGAGAAATACGCCAACCGCCTAGACCTCGCCCACCGCCTGGAAGCTCCCTCGGCGATACATTACTTCGGCACCGATAGCACAGGGCGTGATTTGTTTGCGCGCATTATCTATGGTGGTCAGATTTCACTATTCATCGGCGTCTTGGCGGTGCTCGTGGCGTTGATCCTGGGCATCACCATTGGGGGAGTAGCTGGTCTGCTTAGCGGCTGGGTGGATTCCGTTTTGATGCGTTTCACCGAGGCCATCTTGTCCATCCCCAGCTTGTTCCTGCTAATTATCCTGGGTAAGTTATTTGGGTCCGAGATCCCGACTCTGAATTTGATGGGCCGCACTTTTAGTGGCAGTGTCATTGTCGTTATCCTGGTTATCGGGTTGACCTCTTGGATGTACCTGGCCCGCATCGTCCGCGCCAATATCCTATCTCTACGCGAGATGGATTATGTATCTGCGGCGCGCGCGCTGGGCGCTGGCAACCTTCGCATACTTATTCAGCATCTCATTCCAAATACTATGATGGCCATCATTGTCACAGCGGCACTGGGACTGGCGCAAGCCATCATTTCGGAGGCGTATGTCTCATTCCTGGGTTTGGGTGTGCAGCCGCCCACGGCCTCCTGGGGGAATTTGATGGATCAGTCTATCTCGCTCATCCAACGGGGTGTGTGGTGGATGTGGGTTTTCCCAAGCCTGTTCATCGTGCTGACAATCCTGTTCACTAATTTTATCGGGGATGGTTTAAGAGACGCGCTTGATCCGCGCAGTACAAGGCACTTGTAAGAATGTTGGTGAGGTTTGCGCGTTTCACCGCAACCTAAACTCTTCAATTGTGCAAATTCAAATCTATATCCAAATCCATACCCTTATAAAGATAGGCGACTTGTTCCTGGTACCCATTGAACATCAAGGTGGAACGGCGGCTTAGCTCGCCGATGCGTCGCTCCGATGCCTGTGACCAACGTGGATGCGCACGATTGGGGTTCACATTTGAATAAAAACCATATTCTTTCGGTGATACAGTGTTCCAGAATGTCTCGGGTCGCTTATCCGTTAATTCGATCTTAACCACAGCTTTTATGGATTTGAATCCATACTTCCACGGAACTACGAGCCGAATGGGCGCGCCATTTTGTGTTGGCATTGCGCTGCCGAACAACCCGGTAGCCAGAATGGTCAGATCATGCATGGCTTCGTCAAGTCGTAGCCCTTCCTCATACGGCCACGGATAAAAACGGTTGCCTTGTCCCTTCATTTCCTTGTGCCGTAACACCGATTCAAAACGCACATATTTCGCATCTGAGGTGGGTTCCACTTCCTTCAGGAGATTTGACAGGGAGAAACCCGTCCAGGGAATCACCATGCTCCATCCCTCCACACAACGCAGGCGATAGATACGCTCTTCCTGTGTGAATTTGGCAAGCAAATCCTCGATACCGTATGTTTTTGGCTGGTTGACAAGACCAGAGACTTCCACTGTCCAGGGCTTTGTTTTAAAATCTTTCGAAAGTGGAACCACAGCCTCTTTATTTTCGCTGAACTCGTAATAGTTATTGTAATGGGTCACATCATCGAAAGGGGTTAAGGGATCGCCAAACTCATCAGTTTTGCCGGACATGATCTGAATGCCCGTCGTTTCAGCCTGAGGCAAAGTGGTCTCCTTTGCGTTAGGGGCGCAAGCAGCAAGTATTGCCGAACCTGTAAGAACTCCTGCGGTTTTTAGGAAATCACGACGCGACAGATATTGTGAATATGAAGTTATTTCAGATGATTTTACCTGGATGGATTTGTAGATGTTATCCACAATCTCTCCTTATCTTTGTCAATTCAATCACAAAGTGGACAAAAGCAGATTAGATGTTTTGACCTTTTCTTGTTCACCAACAATTTTATTGTAATTCACTCAATGGATAAAAGTATGAGTAAATAATATGAAAGGATTAAAGTGTCTGAGTTAAGTTAAGTAGTCGTTCATAATAGTTTAGAAAAAGATAATCTGAAAGCGCTGGTTGGGTCGTTCTGGTGCATCAGCATGTATTGAGCAGAAGCCAGTACATCATCCATCGAGTCATGCAGTTTGTTTACACAAGCCAATTCTTTC
>JAXIPJ010000349.1:0-1543 GCA_045402985.1 Anaerolineales bacterium | reverse complement strand
CCGTGCGGTGGGGGCATGCCTCTTGCATTCTTCAATAAATGGTTGTATGCTTACTCTACAATGACGTTTGAAATTGCTCTAAAACGCTCCCTGCTTCTGCCGCATTTTGCTCAAAAGCGGGATGACAAGACGCCGCCGTCTGGCATGAAGCGGAAAATGCACTGGGTTGGAGATAAGGAACCGGCGCGGCCCGGGCAGGGTCAAAACCAGGGTGGCAAGCGAAAAGATCAAAAACCAGATAAACGTGAATCTCACTCCACTCAAGACACGCGCGGCTATCGGGAACTTTCGAGCATTACGCTCGGCGAAGTGAGCGACGCGCAGAAATTCTTTGCCAGTCAACTACTCCCCAGCCCGTATCCAGCCTGGATGGCGACTCGCCACTTCTGCATGCTGGATCTCGTGCGCCAGCGCGGACGCCCACCCGCGATATTTGGACGCGTGAAGACCTGCTATCCCAGTGACGGATATTTACAGAACATCCAGGAGATGGAGATCCAATTCCCGCAAAAGGATGGCGCACCTGATGTCGTTCTGCTGCACACGGACGAGATCATCCACGACCCGCATAAGCCAGTTCAAAGTTATTGTGTGCGCGTGAAATTCCTTGCAGTGCCTGAAGACTTGGCTGATTTCAATGGCTATGAAAATTTATTTCTGGAACAGGGGTTGCTTTCCGAATTCGAGAGCGGATACATTGACCTGCTGGATATAAGCGAACAGAACCACTCTGCGCTTCCGTGGTTTTACGTCATCAGTTCGCGCTGGTTTGCGTCTATCCCTGAATCGATTCAGCCTGAGCTCAGATCAGCCTTGCAAAACCTGATGCGCTGGAACAAGCTTATCTTTAATTACCATCCGAGAGCGTTGGGGACGCAGATCAGAACATTGAATGATGAGTTGGGCTTCAATTATGGGTTTACTGAGCACTACCTGATCACCCCACAGGACGCGCAACAAACGGTGCAGATCGTTGCGTCCACTTTTGAAAAGATATTTGCCCAACCCATGAAATAAATATGTCATTGCCAGTTTCGCTCGAGGGCGAGAGAACCGGGCCGGAGGACCCCGCCCCTACGGAACAGAGATGGGGCGTAATCTTTGGACGATTTCCTTCACAAGATCGAGATTACCTTCGCCACTAAGCACCAGGTATTGATCGCCAAGCGCGGTGATGAGAACGAGAGCAGAAGAGTCGGGGGTCTTGAGCTCGAACTGGACAGCGTTCAAGCCGAGGTCCAACACCAGCGGCAGTTCTTCAACCAGCGTGAAGCCTGAGCTTTCCCAGGCAGTCTTCCAGGTGGCGATGTAGGCGGCGAGATCATTCTTCGGGTCCCATTGATAGATCGTGGCTGTTAGGCGCGTTGCGTTTTCGGGCAGAACAGCCATATCCGCAATCTCAGGCGCGGAGAGGAACTGTATCTGCGTGCCACGGTCCCCCACCACGGTTTCGGTCACGGTCCAGCCAGCGGGGTAATCCAATGCAAAGCCAACTTCCTCGTTGATATAAGTGACCGACTCGAACGAAGCCGCGGGAAGTTTC
>JAXIPJ010000309.1:0-8059 GCA_045402985.1 Anaerolineales bacterium | reverse complement strand
GTTGACGTAGAGGAATAACCCACCTGCACATTGCCGACCATGATTGGCAAACTGCCTCTCATCGCCATGCCAGGGATCTGCGGCGGCAGGCCAACACTTTTGAATAACTGCTCCATCCCCTCCCATTCCACTTCGAGTCCCATCAACTTCCACAGCGAGCCTTCCTGCTTCTCGCGTTCGAGCGCGCGGCGTCCGAAGAAATATCCAGGCTTATCAAGCGCCACAGTCCAGTCCAGCCCCAGCTCAAACGGCGAGGACTTCTGCGGCTCGATCCAGGCGTGGCTCGTGGAGGTGTAATCGACTTCGATCATAAACAGCCCTGCCTCTACGCGTGCCATGTCCATGGCGAGGATGCCGACCGGCGTAATGCCGTAATCCTGCCCTGCATCCATCAATGCGTCCCAGATGGTGAGCGCGTCTTTGGCATCCATCCAGATCTCAAAGCCCAGATCGCCTGTATAGCCTGTGCGCGAGATCGTTACAGGGATGCCATCCACCTGGTTCTGCATGAGGCGGAAATACTTCAGTCCGTCCACTGGATCATCAGCAACCTTGTTCAGAATTTTCCTTGAATTGGGACCCTGAAAGCTGAGCGCAGCCACATTATCCGTAATTTCTGTGATATCCACATCCAGTCCGACAGAGTTCATCGAAAGCCATCTCAGTGACGGGTCTGCGGAGGTCATGCGGTATGTCCCCTCATCGAGGCGGCTGATCGTGCCATCGTCGATCATCTTGCCTTCATCGTCACACCAGCCCGTGTAATAGACCTGTCCCACTTTCAACTTGTCCATGTCGCGGGTAACCACGCGGTTCAACAAACGGCTCGCATCCTTTCCTTTGATGATGTACTTCATCAACGGTGTGACGTCGATCAACGCCGCCGAATTGCGGATCGCCCAATACTCGCGGTCGAGCGTCAGCTCGTAGGAACCGACGACGATATATCCCGCCCAGCGCCGCCAGTTCTGCGGCTGGCAGAGTTTGGATGTTCTTTCGTGAAAAGGGGTGTGTCGTAGTTGGAGCATAGTTCCTCTCAAACCGATATAGTTTTTAGTTATTCAATTTGGTTTCAACAATCGCATTTAATCCAAGAGAAAGGCCATTGAGTATTATGAAATAAGTAAAACCTTTTAGAATGACCGCAATCAGATCCAGAATAACAGCCACTGTGAACGACCAGTTTCCTTCCAGTGAATATACAGTCCCAGAGGATTGGAGAGTTTCCAATAGGATTTGGTATCGGTCATATCCGACCTGTAACTCAATAATTTTTGCTCCTGTGAGAAAAACATAAACAATTAGCGTTACCCAAGCCAGATATTTTGCCCAAGTTGCAATGCTCAACAAATGTTTTCGATTTTTTGAGAAGTAATCATTTTGGTCTTTCATAATTTTCCTCTCTCAATTTTTCAACGAATACTCCGCGGGTGCGAAGAAGACCAGCAACGTCAACTCTTCCTCAATTCGTAGGGCGGATTGGCAATCCGCCTTACTTGTTTGCATACTCCGACGGCGCGAAGAAGACCAGCATGGTCAACTCTTCCTCAATTGAATGGAATCTATGTTCCACGTTCTTCGCCACATAGATAATCGAGCCTGCCTGCACGGCGCGGTCCTCGTCCGCGACAAGGATCTGCGCCCGTCCGCTCACCACATAATAGACTTCATCCTCCGTGTGCGGTAATTGTGCATCAACTCCATCCGCGGGGAGGACGTAGAGTCCCATACTCAGGTCAGGGACTTTGAGAAATTCAAGGTAGGGCTTGTCTAATTGTTTGCGTTCTTCAAGAAGTGGAGCGATTTCAAAGGCTTGCATGGGAGTCCTCCAGGCACCAGGCAGGGACACAGCGAGACGAGCAATAATATATTGCGCTCTGGATCCGCTAGGTCCCTACAAGGACAATAAAATTATATATAATTCTACCTGTCTTTGTTGAAATCAAGAAGGAACAAGTTATGAATAGACTGACGTATAAAGTAAGTCCTAGGACTTACTTTATACGTCAGTTCGCATACAGAACGAAAGACGCAGGGAAACCCGCGCTTCACTCCTTCACATCCAGAGATTGAGTGACACAGGTACCCTTCAGGTCTTTTTCAGTACAAAGCATGATGACTGCCCGTAATCTATTCCCACGCGCTGACCAGCCGAATGGTGGGCTCGTAACGTAACCGGTTGCTCCCGGATCGAGCGGGGCGATATTTTTTGCAAGGACACAACGGACGCGCAGATCAAACGCATTGAGCGCCTGTTCGACCGATTTGTTGACCTTTTGGTCTGTGACTTTGATATACGCCGAACGGAATGGGACACTGCCAAGATTCTCAATGATAAAAAGGGCAAAATCCTCCCCTTCACAGGTGTCAAATTTTTTGAAAGTGGCATTGAAATACGGAGCTGCAGTGGGCGAAGGCCGGGGGGTGAATTTTGGCAGAGCTGACGTATCCCCGCTGATAGTGATGTTCTGCGCCAATAAATAGCACTGCTCTTCAGGCTTTTCAGGGTTTCTGGCAAACCAGTAACCTCCACCCAGATCTTTAGCGACGATTTCCAGCATTTGTCCAACCTGGTATGTGGCGACCAGATCATAATTCCCGGCAGGGCCGACGCGACAATTGCTCTCCCGCACCACCTCAGCTATTGGAATTTCGATGGTGGCTGTAGCGCTGGGCTCTGGAAGCGGCGTTTCGGTGGCAGTTATAGTGAATGTTTTGGTAGGAACGACTTCAGTTTGTGTGGCAGTCAATTCGATGGTTGCAGTGGCATTTGGCGTGGACTGCTCTGCCTGTGGCGTAATTTCGGCAGTGGTGTTGTTGGGCAGGTTGCAGGAGGAAAGGAACAATCCCCCAATCATCAGTAAATAAGAAATTTGTAAAAAGGTTGTGCGCATGATTCCTCTCTTTTCATGTCATTGCGAGCCTTCGGGAAGCAATCTCCACTTTCTTTAGGGAATTACAGTGTCACCGGCGCTTCGACTACATTACTCCGCTCACCTGTAGCACAGGTGCAGGCAGCGCGAAGGGGTTCGCAATGACATTGGATACATTATAGCGGTGGCCAGGGCATCGCATATCTGTCGCGGGGCCGGCGGGGAAAGTGTCGCTTTTGGAGAATGGATTCCGCACGGGATTGGAGTGCAGAGACCTCGCCCGGGCTGAGATAAGGTTGAAGGTCAGCGAGCAGGCCCGGGCTTAGAGAGAGGCGGGAGAGCAAATCGTCCGGGATCTTTTGCCCGGCGAAATCCCAAAGCACAGTCCGCAATTTGTCGTCCTCGTGGAAGCAAATCCCATGATCTATGGCGAAGAGTTTGTGCGTATCCTCTTCAAAGAAGACGTGCCCACCTTTTCTATCCGCGTTATTGCAGAGGAGGTCGAAGAGGACAACGGGCTTGAGGAACTGCTTGTCGTCTTCGGTGAAGTTGAAGTAGTGATATTCGGGATCGTATTCAATGAATTGCTGGAGGGAGCCCGCGCCGTAGGGACCGTCGTTGCGCAGCATCGTGAACGGGACAAAGTGAAAGCCGAGGCATTCGCTGATGAGATACGCCGCCACTTCACGTCCGGCCAGCGTGTTTTCGGGGAAATCCCAAAGCGGCTGCTCGCCTTTAGTGGGTTTGTAAACAGCTTGAACGATGCTGCCTTGATGGTGGACGTCAACAAGAAAAGTGTAGTTCGAGCCAAGCGTGATTTGACCCTTGAGTTCAAGGTCACCGTGTATGAGCGCATTTCGGACTAACGTAAAGTCGGTTTGGTTCATCGGAATCGCATGTCGGCCTTGAGGCTTTCGACGTTGCTGAATTTGGATTCATTCTGAGGCATAGGTTCTACGACGCCTGGCTCAGCGCATCTCTCAGCTGTAAGAATTTGTAAGCACTTATTCCCAGAATTGCAATCATCAGGCCGAACCCAGGAACATAATGCGCAAGCATGTTGCCCGTCATTAAATATAGCGCGATTGCCTGCAATTGACTCATTGAAATCCCAATGGCAACAACTGCAAGACAATACCTTTTTTGCCTGGATAACGTATCTTTCCAGATGAAGTTCAAGACAGGCAACAGAGGTATCAACACCACAAACTCGTAATGATATACCAACTGTGGGATTGCCACCATGAATGGAAAATACAGCACCATATCTGCCAATTTTTCTTTTTGTGTGGTTTGATAAGATAGCTTGTAGTCGGCATAAAACATTATAACCACCAACAATCCGTACAGCACAGCTGCATACAGGGACGAATACTCATCAAACATGTTGCCTGTATCGCCAAGGATTACAAGCCTCACAAAAACAATGACTATCATGATCGTATTGACCAGACTGCCATTTTCATCAAGCCGAAAATAATGCGCCCGATGGAACGAGGATGCAAAATAATCATCCCAATATGGAACTGTGAATAGGACAAGCAGCAACATCCAGGCACAGGTCCAAAAGAAAGGCTTCCAGCGACGGGAAAAAAACAGGGAGACGAGGAGAAGCAATGGATAAAGTTTGAATAAAATGGCGGCAGCCAGAAGCAGACTACCCAGCCACAGTTTTTTTGGAATCAGGGATAAACCAGCGCACATACACAACAGGACGATCCCGTCTATATTCCCACGCTCGAGAAGAAAATAAAATGGATAGCTGAAGAGAAGGACAAGCAGTCCGCTCAAGAGCAACCAGTCATCAGACTGCACATCGGAGTCCTTCAAAGCCCGATAAATTAAAAGATAAGAGAATAGAATCGTCAACGGAATTAGAGAACTAAAAACGAACCACGCAGTTTTAAATCCAGGCATGGACAAAGGCACATTCACAAGTGCAAACAACGGCGGGGTTACGTATCTCGAAACCAGATATGGGCTTTCCCCATTGAGGATCCGAATCGATGCCTGGTAAAAATCCTGATAATCCGCGCCGTACATGATCCACTTGTTAACATAAGATATCGGTTGATGAGTAGCTAGTTGAAAACCATTGATAGTTGCAAACACAATGACATTTGATAAGGCAATGAATAATACAGGTGTGAATCGTTTGGTCATTTGACATTGCAGCCAGGTTGTTTGACGTTATCGGGACGCCTGTTGAAAATTATCAGCCTTGTTCGTTACCATGTCTCATCGAGTTTATCTGCATAAAACCGAATGGCGCGGTCATAGCTGATAATGCCGTTATCTTTTGAAGTTTCGACAAGGCTGATCAACAGCAGTTCCATGGCCTTTGAATGTTCGCTCAGGTTGTAATAAGTCATAGCCAGAAATACTTTGAATTCATGCTTCTGCGGAAACAGCTCCAGCGCGCGCAGAAACGTTTCCTTTGCTTTTTGATATTCCCCAAGACAGCGATAGGTACTGCCCATGCCGAGCAATGCATTTTGCAGATCGTCCCCGCTTAAACCTGACCGGACCGCGCGTTCATAAAACGGAATGGCTTCACGCTCCAGACCCAGCAGGTCATGGATCCATGCATATTGAAGGTTGACTTGCGCGTCATTTGGGAATTCAGAATGGATTTCACGAAGAAGCGCGCGCGCTTCTTCATGTTTTCCCGTCTCCCGTAATTGAGTAGCGGAGGTGAGTTTTTCTTTTAAGGTATTCATGGGAATTAGCAGACACAGAGACGGAAGTTTTTATTCTCGGTGTACATTCGTGGTTATATTAATGCAAATGCCCGTTCTTCTTGGCACAAAAATGACCCTCCGGCTCCATGGGTTGTCCACACTGCGGGCACATTGGGCGTCCGCGCGAGACGAGCTCTATACTCCAGCGCGCCATCATGCGCATCTGCGTGCGGCTGGCCCAATAGCGGATGACTGCCGCGCTCTCGGGATCGTCCTCCTCCGTCAATACTTCCTTGACGAACAGCACGATCAGATCGCGCTCCTTGTCGTAGCCCAGGCCGATCTCACCGACGCGGAACAACGGGTCAACGGGCGGGTTGACGCGCATCACATCTTCCACGTAATCGCCTGAAGCCTCCTGCACACCCGGGTTCTGCTCATTGATCTGTGAAAGGAATTGCTCAACGCCGATCGCAAGCGAATGCAGTTGCGTCTTCTCGATGATCACTGTGATCGTGCGCTGGTCCTGATACGCCTGCAAATAAAATACCCGCAGGCCTGGTTTACCAATGGCATCAGCGGTAATATGGTCGCAAGGGTCAACATCAATTTCAAAGCGGGGCATGAAGCGAGTATACCATTTTCAGATGTCATTGCGAGTCACTCAAGCAAGCGTGGCAATCAAAGTATAATTTCGTTATTAACTAAAGGAGTTGCCATGTACGACAAAAACAAACTTAAAGAGCTTCAAGATTCATTGGAAAAATGGGAGGAGACCAGCCTCAGCAAAGCGCTCGCCTCACTCCCTGAACGGGACGATCCTTTCATTACCACCTCCTCCGAACCCATCAACCGACTCTATACTCCGCTCGATGTATCGGATGCAGATTACGGTTCCTCTCTTGGACTTCCGGGTGAGTACCCTTATACGCGCGGAGTCCACCCGACGCTTCATCGCTCCAAACTCTGGACGATGCGCATGTTCGCCGGCTTCGGCACCGCCGAAGAAACGAACGCGCGCTTCAAATATCTACTCGAACAGGGTCAGACCGGTCTATCGGTCGCGTTCGACCTGGCGACTCTCATGGGCTACGACACCGACCAACCGGAAGCATTGGGTGAATTTGGCAAATGCGGTGTAGCGGTCTCTTCATTGAAAGATATGGAGATCCTGTTCGACGGCATCCCACTCGATAAAGTATCCACGAGCATGACGATCAACTCACCAGCCGCCATCATCTGGGCTATGTACATCGCGGCCGCCGAGAAACAAGGGTTTCGTCCGCACCAGTTGCGCGGCACCATCCAGAATGACATCCTCAAGGAATTTATCGCGCAAAAGGAATATATCTTCCCGCCTGAACCATCCATGCGGCTTGTTGTGGATACAATGGAATTCGGCGCGCAGAAAGTGCCGCAATGGAATACGATCTCCATTTCTGGATATCACATCCGTGAAGCAGGTTCCACCGCCGCGCAGGAACTGGCGTTCACACTCGACGACGGACTCGAATACGTACGCTGGGGCATCGCCCGCGGCATGGACGTGGATGACTTCGCACCGCGCCTCTCATTCTTCTTCAACGCACACAATGATTTCTTTGAAGAGATCGCCAAATATCGCGCCGCGCGTCGCATTTGGGCACGTGAGATGCGCGAAACCTTCAAGGCGAAGAATCCACGCTCGTGGTTGCTACGCTTCCATACACAAACGGCTGGAGTATCGCTCACCGCCCAACAACCGGAAAACAATGTTGTGCGCGTCGCTATCCAGGCCCTGGCCGCGGTGCTCGGCGGTACGCAGAGTTTGCACACCAACTCCCTGGATGAAGCATTGGCTCTCCCATCTCAACACGCAGTGACGATAGCGCTGCGCACGCAACAGATCATCGCGGAAGAGTCAGGAGTAACGAACACTGTTGATCCACTCGGGGGCAGTTTCTTCGTCGAGGCAATGACCGATCGAATGGAGCAGCAGACGTATGATTACTTCCGCCGCGTCGAAGACCTGGGTGGAGTCATCCCCGCCATCGAAAAGGGATTCTTCCAAAGCGAGATCGCCGACGCGGCCTATCGCTATCAGCGCGAGATCGATCAGGGCATCCGCAAGATCGTGGGCGTGAATGCGTATGCTGAAAAGAAACCGCTTACCATCCCGATCCTTGAAATGGACCCGAAAGGCTATGAGCGACAGGTGAACCGATTGGCTGAACTACGCAAAACGCGCGATAACGGCCGCGTCGGTCAGACTATGGACAGGCTTCGGATCGCCATGCAAGGCACAGAGAACACGATGCCGCATCTCATGGAATGTGTGCATGCCTACGCAACGCTAGGAGAGATCATCCAGGTGATGAAGGAAGTTTTTGGTATCTATGAAGAACAAACGATGATATGAAAAATATCTTCAAACGCATAGTTGAGAAAACGAGTGAGGAATCGCGATTGTTTAAAAAATTGCAGGTGATCATCAATCCGGCGGCTGGTGTCGGACGCCCGATTTTG